>JAZLDP010000168.1:0-12415 GCA_045614835.1 Clostridia bacterium
GGTGAAAATGATTTTGGTTTTGTTTTTCCCCAAGGTGAAGCCGATAATTTTGATAAAATTGAAAAATGCTTAAAAGAAATGGGCGGGAAACCTGCAATTTGTTCTCTTGATGATTATGAAACTGTTGGTTCTGGTAGAGCAAAACCAGAATATATAGTTACATTTAATAAAGATAAAAATACAATTATTTTAGTAGAATGCAAAAAATCCATTAAAGAACATGAAAGCTCAGAAAAGAATATGCCACAAAAATATGCTGTAGACGGTGCTTTGTTTTATGCTAAACATTTAAAAGATGACTATAATGTGGTTGCTGTTGCTGTTAGTGGGACTTCAAAAGAAAATGTAAAAGTTAATACATTCTACTGGAAAAAAGGTTTTGAGGACTATCAAGAACTTAAAAAAGCAAAAGACACAATATTGGAGCCCTTAAATTATTTGAATCTTGTAGAAGGCAAAAAACTAGAAAGAAAATTCTCGTTACAAGAAATTAGAGAGCTTTCACAAATAATGCATGAGAAATTAAGACAAATTAAAATTTCGGAAAAAGATAAGCCAATCTTTATTGCTGGAATGCTTATTGCTTTACAAAATTCCGATTTTAGAAACACATGGAATAATATAAATTCTTTTAATAGCTTGGTAAAATTAATGATTGATTCCATTGAAGAAACTCTTGATAATAGCGACATAAAGAGAGAAAAAATAGAGGCTATAAAAAGTTCTTTTAGAAGAATTAAAAGTAATGAGAAAATAAAGTCAATTCCTTTAGGTGAAAATGGCTCTTTAGCTTGGTTTATTGAGCAACTTGAGATGAGAATTTTGCCAATGATGAACCATTATGAATATACTGAAGATGCTTTAAGTATTTTCTATCATGAATTTATCAAATACAGTTCTACTGATGGAAAGGGTTTGGGAATAGTATTAACTCCAAAACATTTAACTGATTTTATGTGTAAGTTGGGCGAAATTAATAAACAGAGTAAAGTTGTAGATATTTGTTGTGGTTCAGCGTCATTCCTTGTTACAGCTATGGGGTTAATGTGTAAAGAAGCAAATGCTAACGAAATATTAGAAATAAAGAAAAATGGACTATATGGAGTAGAACTTGATACCGATTTATATACTCTAGCAATAACAAACATGATTATTCGTAAAGATGGGAAATCAAACATTGTTTGTGGAGATTGTTTCTCTCAAGAAATTTATAACAACTTAAAAAATAAGCATTTATCTTTGGGGTTAATTAACCCTCCATATTCTCAAGAAGATAAATGTGAATTAGAGTTTGTTGAAAGACTATTGGAGGTGCTTGAACCAAGAGGATTGGCAGTCGCAGTTGTACCTATGAGTTGTGCGATTGGAACAAAATTTAAAGAAGTAAGGGAAAGATTATTTAAATACCATACCCTAAAAGCTGTTTTCAGTATGCCAGATGATATTTTTTACCCAACCGGTACAAATGTTTGCGTTATGGTTTGGGAAGCACACAAATCACATGATAGTAACAAACCAACATATTTTGGCTATTGTAAAGATGATGGGTTTGTAAAAAGAAAAAAGATGGGAAGAATTGACTACTATAACAGGTGGGATGACATAGAAAAAGAATGGCTTGATTTATACGAAAATAAAAAAGTTGTAGATGGTAAATCTGCTTTACAATGTGTAACACATGAAGATGAATGGCTATGTGAAGCATATATGAAAACTGATTATTCTAAATTGACACAACAAGATTTTCAGCATACTTTAAATGATTATTTATCATTTTTAGTAAAAGAAGGTGGCGTTTATGAAAATAGAGAGTAAGAATTGGAGACCTTTTAAACTTGGTGATTTATTTTCGGAAATATACAAAGCAAAATCGCATACCAAAGCAGATTACGAGTACAAAAATCACTCTTTTAGCAATTCTATAAGATTTATATCTAGAACTGATAATAATAATGGATGTGATTGTTATATTTCTAAAACTGATAATCTTGTTGGTGTAGAGCTGGGGAATGCAATTGTTATTGGAGACACAACAGCTTCATGTTCTTATCAAGACAAAGAATTTGTATGCGGAGACCATATGGTTGTTTGTCGTGCTAAATGGATAAATTACTATACAGCTATGTTTATTTTAACATTAATAAAAAGAGAAAAGTATAAATATAATTACGGTCGTGCTTTTAAAATGAATTTAATAGCAAATACAATCGTTCATTTGCCTGTAAATTCATACAACAATCCTGACTGGAGCTTTATAGAAAATTTAATTAAATCTTTAAATTACAAGCCAATATCTTCTAAAAATACAATACATAATATAAAATTAAATGTGACAGAATGGAAAGATTATAAAGTAGGAGAACTTTTTAAAATAATTAATGGAATAAAATACCCTAGTTATGATAGAGAGATTGGTATACTACCTTTAGTTAGTACAACTGCTTCTAATAATGGAATTTCTGATTATATAAGTGATAGGCCTGAAAAATATAACAATATTTTAACAGTTGCTTATAGTGGAAGTGTTGGTGCAACCTTTTATCAAGAAAAAGAAGTGTTTGTTGGCGAGACCGTCTTTGCTTTGATTCCTAAATTTAAGATGAATAAATATATAGCAATGTTTATTTGTACTATATTAAATTATCATAATTTTAAATATACATACGGTAGAAAAATAATTGGAACTAGATATGTAGCTGATATTATAAAGTTACCTACAATAAACAATCAACCAGATTGGGCATTTATGGAAGATTATATCAAATCATTGCCTTATGCAGATAGAATTTAAAATTAAACACTCAATCATAATGATTGGGTGTTTTTTTTAAATTTATCTTTTATTTAAATCTCTTAAACTCGGTATTATAATTGCCGGAATACCTTTTAGACAAAAATAAAAGAACTGCGTGTGCGAACGCAGTTCCGATTGGCGGAGAAGGAGGGATTTGAACCCTCGCGACAGTCTCCCGTCCTACACCCTTAGCAGGGGCGCCTCTTCGGCCTCTTGAGTACTTCTCCGTAGATAATTAAAATTTATTAAGTTTTTGTTCCTTTTTAATGAACAAGTTAATTTTAGCAAAGTTTTAGTGCCTTTGTCAATAGATTTATTCGTGTTTGTTAGGATTTTTGTAAGATTATGTAAAAAGTTCCCAAAACATCTACATTATACACAATTAAAGATTTATATAACACTACCCTCCTCTCGCAATTCTAAATTGACTAACAGGGGATATTTTGTTATTATTTACATATAAAAGTGTGTAGGTTCAACAATTAGAATTGTTAATAGCCTTCCATTTATTTACCTTAAAATTCTTAACGAGGATTATATGAAAAAAATAATTGTTATTATTACAATTTGTATTTTATCTATTCTAGGAGGAACAGGAATTTATTTCCTAGTTAAGCAACTAACAAAAGAACCTCCTGCTGACCCACCACCAAGTGAGCCTACCATATCTAGAATTGGTATTGGTGGAGGTGGAGCATTTATGAATGCAATGATAGACCCTACCGACCCCAATGTTTATTATGCAACTTGCGATATGGGTGGACTATATTACTCTCATAACAAAGGGACTACCTGGGAAAGGAAAGAAGCTCGAGCAGTATTTTTTCAGTCACATATGGCAGACAACGGTGTTGTTTTTGCCGGAGGCTGTGGATTATATGCATCTGCAGATAAAGGAGAAACCCTAGAACTAATCTACCCTAAAGATGTAAAGTATAATGTTAGTCGTTGTGGCTGGAACGAAAATCTAATGTTAGCCGATGGCTATGATAATGGGTATCTAAAATGTATAGCCACTACTTCTGATACGGTATACTTCGTTACTATCGACTGGGAAGGCAAATTGAGGCTACTTACCTGTGACTATTCTGGCAACGGTCTAGAAATATTATATAACGAACAAACCACTTTCTATAATCCAATGGATGATGTTGATATGCATATGATTAAGGTTGGTTCAGGACTATATCTTAGTTATGGCACAAAAATCTGTTATTTTGATTTAACAACAAAAACAATGTCCGAGGTTTACTCTACTTCTGGATACATTAAAGACCTACAAATAATAGATGACTACATATTCATAAT
The DNA here is from genome assembly GCA_045614835.1 of Clostridia bacterium. GTDB lineage: Bacteria > Bacillota > Clostridia > Christensenellales > UBA1242 > UBA11490. The sequence continues at coordinate 4,103 of JAZLDP010000168.1, forward strand.
TGATGACCTTACCAATGAAAGTTTAATTTTGTATACCAAGGATTTCGTTACTTTTAAAAATCTTCTAAACTTCAATACCCTACCTACCGAATTCACCAAATATGGCAGAACTGGCACATTTAACTGGCATTTCAAACAAATCGAGGGAAATAACTTCAATAACATATACTTGTCTTTTAGTTCGCCTGTTAATGAATTTGTAGACACAGTTGATGGGATTATGAAATTTAACGGAACTTCGTTTGAGTGGATATTTGATAGTATGTTCAAAACTAGATTTGTAACCGAACTAAACGGCTGGTCTTATGGTTGTCACGGACCATTCTATAGTATATTTGCTAGTTCTCACGACAACAATACTTGCATAGTCGCAAATGTAGAAACAATATACTTAATGGAATATCCAAATGAAGAAAATAAAAAGATAAAAACCCTACACACTGTAGATTACGGTGATGGCAGACACTCAACCGTTGGACTTGATGTTCAAACCACCTATTTTGTAAAAGAGGACCCATTTAACAAAGAACATATTATTATCTGCACCACTGACCTAGGACTACAAAATAGTTACGACAATGGTAAAACCTGGCGAAGAATGGAAATAACAGGAGAGAACTATAATATCTACAACACTTGTTATGACCTGTACTTTGACAAATACCAGAAAGATGTTGTTTATGCGCTTTGGAGTTCTAGACACGACGCACCATATAACCCTACCATTTATGACAAAGACACAACTGAGGGAGCCTTCGCTATATCTAGAGATGGTGGTAATACTTGGGACTTTAGCTACAGCACAGGTATTCCTAGTGATGCTATCCCTACTCGTATGAGTATTATACACAACAATAATCTATTCACAATTGCAGTATCCACCTTCAATCGTGGGTTCTATCTAAGCACAGATGGAGGAAGAACATTTGCTCCAATCAATGAAGGAATTGCCACCGTCGAAGGCTTAATCTTCGGCGAAGACATTGTCCTTACAGATAACACAATTTACCTTCTAACAGCACCTTACTTAGAAGATGGTTACTGGAAGAGTGCTAGATTTTATGAATACAACCGAAACACTCAAACTTCAACCGAAATTGATTTAGGAAATATTACTCTAGCAAGAAGTCTAACCTACAATGAAGAAAAAGGATTATACATCAATGTAATACCAACCTATAAATATCAGTGGTTCGTAGAATACGATAATGGACTTTGGGTAAACGAACACGGTGGTATTTATCATTATGAAAATAGTTCTTTCACAAGAATATTTGATAATGCAGATGGTATATTTTATAGTACCTTTGGTCCTGACGGAAAAATATATGCTACTGACACTTATGGCAAAGTATTTGTTTGCGAAGGTGGTGTATGGAAAACCTTACACGAAGGACTATTCAATATGTTAAAGAATATAAGTTTCTCATCTGACGGCAATGTTATGTATGTTACCACCTTTGGTGGAGGTACTTATAAAATTAAATTATAATATACAAAAAATAAACCAAAACTACACTACGAAGTTTTGGTTTATTTTTTTAATTAAGTATCCATAATGCAAGATTTAGACTAGTTGCAAAACACAGCCAAATAGGATAGATTGCAGTCGCAATAGCATACCATCTCTTCTCATTATAAATTTGCAAGAATAAAACCACTGCAGAAATTAAATTTAAAATTATTACAATATTACCAACAAAGGTTAGTTCTAGTGTAAAGAATACTAGACACCATAGCACATTAAGCACTCCATTAATTATTAGCCAAATAACCACCGCTCTCGGAATAGTATAATTAAAAATCCAAAGGCTAAGCACAACACCAAAGACAATATATATAATAGTCCACACAACTGGAATAACTATATTGGGGAGCCATTGAGATGGTCTATTCAGTAGGTTAAACCAATCCATACCAAGATTAACAAAAACACTGCCTAGAACCGCTACTAGTACTATACTTAAAATTGTTATTAAAATTTTAAAACCATTACTTTTCAAAAAACTCATACTAAATTATACGGACTAAAATAAAAAAATATTCCTAAAAAATTTAAGAATATTTTTCTAAACTATAATATTAATTTAGTAATTTAAAATATTATAAAACTTAATCTATAAAATAAATATTTGATACCCAATCTCAAAGAAAATTAATTAGATTTTAATAAATCTTTGATAGTATCTTTAACCGCTCTCCAATGAACCTTAAGACCCTCATAAGTTAGATGCTCCTCAACCTCGTCAACAGGAACCCAAATTAAATCGTGTGTATCCCAACTATCATTATCGCTGTGTCCCATATCTTCCGCAATATACATATAACATACACATTTCTCACCACTAGGAGTTGTATACCTTTCAACAGTTGGAGGAATATCTGAAAGAATACGAGCCACCCTTTTTACTTCTTCAGCTGTTTCTCTAATTGCACACTCTTCAATTGTCTCCCCCTCATCAAGATGACCTTTTGGAAAAGAACAATCATCTCTATAATCTCTATAGATAAGTGCTATACAACCATTATCCCTATTGAACAAATAACAACCGCCTTTAACTGTTTCGCTCATAACGCCTCCAATACACAAAAATTAACTTTATAAAAATATTACATTTGAGATAAACAACTCTTAAGTTCTTTAACAAAACCTAAGTCAGCAGGTAGCCAATTTAAATCAAGAATATCATCTGCACCAACAAAGCAAAATGCTTTGTGCTCAAGCAACTTAATCCCACCACCAACTATATGAGTTTTGTAACAATACATCACTAATTCAAAGTCGGGATATTGATGGTTAATAGTTGTTAATTTTTCTCCCACTTCTACAACTATATCCAACTCCTCTTTTAGTTCTCTAGCAAGAGCGCTCTTATGTGTTTCGTTAGGCTCAATCTTTCCTCCCGGAAACTCCCATAAACCCTCAAACTTACCATAACCTCTTTGTGTTGCAAGAACTTTGTTGCCATCAAATATAACCCCTGCAACAACTTCAATTTTCTTCTTCATAAAACAAAACTCCACATATTATAACATAAACATATCACAAACATTAACACCATACTTTTTGTCAATAAGTCTTGGTTTATTAACATAAAACACATGTCGTAAGACAAATAATGCATTAATCATCCAACATTGATTTAATATTGTCCCATTTGTTTTTAATCAAATCTAGACAACTATCCAACGAAACATAATACAACAAATCCAAATACAAACACTTCAATTCTCTTGAAAACTTTTTGATTTTTTCTTCAGCAATAAATGGCTTACTAATATAATAACTCATTAAATCTGTTGCAACTTTTAACCAACCTTTAAAATACTCTAAGGATATATCTTTAGCCAATACTTTTTCGAATATATTTAAAATATAATCTTTCTTAATTGTAACATCTGAAGCGTAATGATTGTATGCCAAATCGACAACTTTTTCTTCATTAGCTTCACCCTTCAACACCTCAATAAAATCCTCATTATCTTCATACGCACCATCATCAGAATAAGGATTTGAATTATGCTCAACTATCGCCCTACATCTAAACTCAATTATATCAGAGATACTTACAAATATTGTTCCATCTTGTAATCTTGACATACGCAAACAATGCTGATTATTTTTATTAAAATTCAAATCAAAATTCAAATGAGAAATATCACAAAATTCTAATCTTAAATTCATACCATTAAGTTGATTATTCAAAATCTTACAACCCATCTCAATATTCTTAGTAACCTCTTTTGATGTCTCAAATCGAGAAATCTGAACGCGCATAATCTCTTTGAATTTTTGTTTAACCCTCTTGTCAAACCACACAATCAAATCGTTATAATTATCATCTATACGAGTTGCAACTTTAGATGATTTGCCACAACAAATCATCATATTACCCTCATTAGTGATTTCTGCAGATGAACAATTTGTATACTCTATAAACCAATTAATACCACCTTCTAAAGGGTCAAAAGGAACTCCTATTGAACAAGAACCCCCATCATTAAATTTAACACCAATATAACACAAATCACAATAGTTTTTTAATCTATTTTTAAGAGAGTAAAACTCCCTCTCTACATACTCCTCATTATCAAAATCATCAGACATAGAACTAAGAATATTTGTTGCATTTTTTGATAAAAGAATATATCCCTCTTCTACAACCTTGCTTCCTTCTTTTTCTAGAATGTTTGGAAAATTAATATCCAACACTTCTGATGCTGGAATTTCAAAATATTCACAATTCTCTAGAGCAAGTTCAATACTTTCAATATTACACAAATCTTCTTTTGTAAGTTTCATAATTTTCTCCAACACTGCAATTAATAATTAAAATAAATATTATTTCTCAGCCATTATAACACAAAAGCGATAACAAATCTAATCGAATTGCTATCGCTTATGGTATTTTTATTAATTTAATTTATTATTTAACTAAATGATTGTTTCTATATCTTAGACCTTTGTCAACCAAAGTCTTATTGTATATAACAATTTGTTGACCCTTCGCATCACCAGCATAACCTGGAATTTGTAGAACCTCTGGGTCTACCCACTCTTCTTCAGATGCGTTTTTACTGAATTGAAGCAAGTCCATTTTGTTAGCCCTTGTACCAATATTAACCTTAGTAATCTTAACATCATTAAGCTCGTTATAAGCGTTAACCATTGTAAGAGTTCCCTCATAGAAAGTATTATATAGAGCTTCTTGTTGTTCTTTGCTGAAGAACACATTACTAGATGCCTCGAAGTTATTGAATAGTCCTTCACCCTTTTCTCTATTTAACATAAAGGTTGCTTTACCTACAGGAATACCATCTTGTAGAAGTAGTAACATTTGAGTATTATGTGCCCAAGCTGTATTGTATAGAATTGGACGACCAACTCTTTCTAGAGTACAACAAGTACCAATAAGACTACTAACTGTTAAGTTAAATACATTACCAACATATTTATTCTCGCCATTAACTTCTTCAAGTTTAGTTTTTTGAACCCACTCGAAAGTAAATTCTTTGTTTTCACTCTTATCAGTAAGCAATTCTCTCATTTTGTCAACAACTGCAATATTATCTTCAGTGGCTTCGATAAAGTCTGCACTAATTTCGAAAGTCTCATTACCCTCTTCAATTAAAGATGGAGCAACATAAGTAACCTTCTCGGTTTTTACAATATCTCTTGGAACGAAGATATATGGCGCAACATTTTTGTCTACGATTTCACAAATCTCAACAAAGTCTTTCTCTGTATCATAGTATGGAGCAATCTTCTCAGCAAGTTCTTGTCTATCTTCTGGCACATCACCAAACTTACTAATATCTTTGTAATGGAAACAATACTCGAATAGATTGTATTCGTTATCTCCCTTACAAGTAGATTTGTAACCCTCGTAATCTTGTAGAATTTTCTCAAATTTATTATAAATCTTAGCAAACTTCTTTTGCTCTTCTAAAGACATATTCATAAATTTGTCAATATGTTCTACATTTAAAGAGTTATTAAGGAATAGTTTAGTAAAGTTAGGATTATAAGGCTTCATCTTAAATTTATTAAATACATCAATGAATTTTTTGAAAGTGAAACCATTATTAATCTTCTCTCTAGTTTCAGTTCCATCTTCGTTCTTAGTAACTTTGTAATCTTCTAGATAGTTTTGCTTTAAGGCTGTAGCACCTTTTGTTCTAGTAGCCTCATCATCTTCAAACACACCCATAGCGTTACAAACTTTGAAGATACACTCTTTTTCAATAAGGTTCAAATCACTACCTTTAAGTGAAGTTGCTTGTCTTAAAATTGCATTAAAGTTCTTACCATATTTGATAATGTTCTCTTCCATACCAGGAATTGCAGTAGCCATAACGACACCACAAGGCAAGAATACTTTTTGACCAGCTTCTTTTAATTCATCATATTTTTCTTTGAAAGCATAATATCTATGAACTTTCATAGATTTAACGAAAATATATCCATCAGGAATAGTCTCTTTAAGTTCAGTTAGAGACACTCTAATAAAGTCCTCTCTATCTGGAGCTTTGAAATAGAAATTATCCTTAGTCTTAACGATAATATTATCATCAATTCTTTCTACGATTTTGTTAGGGTGCGCAAATGGACGAATACCAACTTCATCATTTTCTTCAGGTTGGGTATTATCAATAATTAATTTATCAAAGAAGTTAACTTTTCTAAGTGCTGTACAATATTTAAACGCATTTTCTCTAACACTTACAATAGATTCTGGAATATATAACTTTTCGATATTAGGACATCCAGAGAATGCCGAACCTCTAATTTCTTTTAATTCACCTTTAATAAAAATACTGCTTAAGTTGGTACAATCAAGGAATGTGTGCCAACCAAACATTGAACAAGTTGATGGAGTAACAATCTCTCTTAATTCTTTGATATTCTTAAAGACGTTATCTCCAAGCATCTCTACGCCTTCAGGGATTTCTGGTGCTGTACCATTATGTTCTTTTAAATAGTCATAAAAGTCTGGTTTTAGACCATATAACACCTTACTAGCATTGATTTTGTAATACTGATTAACCATAATTCTCCTTCAAATCAAGAAACTTTTTTGAATTTGTAACTATATTTTAACCTAATCACCCTCAAACACAACCTTAAAAACCGCATAAAAAAGACGGCAAAAAACATTGCGTTTTCGTAATTAAGTTATTTTATTTTAAGTGGTAAGCCCACAATATAATCACATAAGTTCCTTTTGAAATACTATTATTAGTATCATTATCTCGCTAAATATAGCGGTATTTCAGTAAATAGCCTATATTTACTAATTATATTATACCATATCTAAATACTTTTTGCAAGTTTTAAACCCTATAGTTGCCCATATACAACCGCCACAAAAAAAACAACCCTAGTCAAAAAACACTATAAACTAGGGTTGTTTAGCAATTTTTTAATATTAAATATTTTAATAAAAATTTATAAAAATATATTTTACCAAGTATTACAAATTAATTAAATAGAGCATCTAATATAAATTGATTAATTGCTTCTGGGTCTTTCATAACTTGATAAGAGTGAATTCCTTTTTCATTTCTAGTCATAACACACTTACCCCTAACCTCACTATTAGTATATATTTCGATATCACAAGGCACATACTCGTACAACTCTGGTCTAATTAGGGCAACAATAGTATTAGGGTCATATAGACAAACATCATCACTAGAACCTATACTTTCTTGAACACCACACACCATAGTTTTAATCATATCGTGAGTTTCGTTTTTGCTCTCTTGAGCAACAAATCTGTCCTTCTTAATTACAGAAGCAACACCTAATTCCATTGGATTAACAACCATTGGAATTCCTGCTTTTGCAACAATATCCAAAGCCTCTGGGTCAAAGTAAGCATTGAACTCAGCATAAGGCTCAATATTACCTTTACCTTCAATACTACCAATCATAGCATAAATTTTGTCAATCTTACACCTTAACTCCGGATAATTAATTAGAAGTCTAGCAACATTAGTCATAGCACCAAGTGTAACAAGTGTTACTTTGTCTTTTGAACTTCTTAAAACATCTGCCATAGATTCAACAGAATTCTCTTCTACTGGATAATTAATATTTTCTGGTATTTGATAATTACCAAGACCACCAGCAGAATGAACATCTGAAGCATCTCTAGGTTGAACTCTAACTAAAGGGTCTGGATAACCTTTTGCAACTCTCACACCATTAAAATATTTCTCTGCAAAGAATTGAGTATTCTTAGTTGTAATATCAATAGAGCAATTACCTGCGGTTGTTGTAAATAATTTAATATCAAAATCATCTTTGTATTTAGCAAGTATTAAAAACGCAACTGCATCATCAATGCCTGGGTCTGTATCAATTATTAAAGTTCTCTTATCCATAAATTCTCCTAATTAAAAATTAATAGTTAAATCAATATTATTATCCCTAATATATTTCTTCACTTCATCTAAAGTTGGCATACCTGTTTGAGCACCAAGTTTGGTAGTCTTTAGTCCTGCACAAATATTAGCAAATCTAATAGCATCAGCCAACTTCATTTCATTATTAATTCCTACCATAAACGAGCCCATAAAAGTATCTCCAGCTCCGGTAGTATCTACAACATCTACTTTGATTGCAGGGACATTAATAACGCCTTCTCCACAATCAACAAAGCAACCCTCTCCGCCTTTGGTTAATATTAACTTACCAGCGTATTTCTCAAGTAACGCATAAGGATTAGCCTCATCATAACCAGCAATTTCTTTGATTTCAACTTCGTTAACAATTACATAAGTTGCATTATCAAATAGTTCTTGAGG
>JAZLDP010000169.1:0-2171 GCA_045614835.1 Clostridia bacterium
AATGTAAGTACTGAAGTATCAGTATGATCTTCATCAATAATAATCTCACCATATGGGCTTTCAATTTGACGAGTTGTTGCATTTTGTCTAATAGCAGTATTATCTAGGTCAATTTCTAAGTTACCAAGTTGTAGAGTATTATCGGTATAAGAATGAGGATTATAGATAGTTACATAAATTTCTGCAACTCTATATCCATACGTACTTCTTAGAACAGGATAATTCCAGTTAACTTCTTTAACATAAGTCCATACATTTCTAAAGTCCCAAGTACTCATAGGGCTGAATATTGTGAATGTCTTAAGTTCAGTAGGAGTAACTATTCTCAATTGATTTTCGTTAAGTCCAGTATCATCATTTGTGATGCCTTCACTAACTTTAGGGTCTGAAGTTAAATCAGTTAGATAGTAGTTCTTAATGATTGTAGCACCTGAATTAATTGTTCCAATTACTACAAAATTACTCGAATAACTCTCATCACCCGTAGCAACAATAGCACTATAGTTATGTTTTAATGTAGAATTTCCACTATTAATATTGGTAAATGCATTATGTGTGTTGCCTCGTATACAATAATCATAAATTATACCTTTAACATAGTTATCGGTAATAACAAAGTTATTAGTATCTACATAGCCTGAAGAATCAGCTTTATTTTTGATAACATATAATATTCCATTAAAGTAGTTCTCTTGGATAATACCATCGTTAACCGCAACAAATCCAGCAATACTATCGTTTAAGTTATGTTGAATTCTACCACCGTAGTCATCGCCGAAGTTCTCTGTTTCGTGTAGAGTTGGTTCAGGATTAGTCTTATCATAACCAGTAACTGAAGAACCATAGATTAAGCAGTTTTTACCTAAGTATGCTACCATACCCGCTGTATTGTCTGCACTACTTAGGATAGCACCACTAATATAGTTACAATTCTTAATTCTAGTTAGAGAAGTAATATTCTCATCAACTGTATAATCAACATCGGTAGAAGTATTAGAATTATACATTTGACCTACATAAGTTGCTGCATAATCTCCAGTACTATAAACAATAGTCTTAGTGAAGTCTATACCTTGAATAATTCCATCAGTGAACATTTCGATAAATGCAGAACCATCTCTAATAGTCATTCCGTGAACAACTACATTGTCAACCTCAGCATCTTCTTCAATATCATAGCCTGTAACCTTATCTGGTGCTAACGCTACACCAATGATATTGAATTTGTTCTTATTAGACTTAGCACTATTGATAGGTGTCCAATATTTACCTGATAAATCAATAGGCTCTTCACTTGCTATAACAAATGTTTTTCCATTTAATTCTGGATTTTCGTAAGTAGATATTCTAGATAGGTAAGCAAGTTCAACAGCATTAGTAATCATATAAGCATCAAGGGTTGAATTATATAATTCGCCAATTCCCTTATTCATTAGTTCTGTTACACCCTCATCTTCTATCCACATACCTGTGTCTGTATGAATAGATTTAGCCTTGTAATCATTTAGTCCAAGTGTTTCGAAACCAGTAGTTCTTTCGAACCATAATTCAGGATAGATATCTCCCTCTGTTCTCATAGACCACTCAGCATCAAAGTCAAAGCCTACAAAGTATTCTTGTTTAGCTAGATTAGTAGCACTTACATTGTTGTAGTAATTAATTTCCTCAAAACCAACATAACTATCTACATCTGTTGTAGAATATGCATTAATTATGTAATCAACAACTAATATTTCAGAAGTAAAGCCATAATCAGCTGTGCCACTGTTATAAGCATTCATTAAAGTTCCAAAGACTGCACCAGCAATAGCACCACCGCCAATAATATTTCCTTTATTAGCAACATTGCTTATTGATGAGAAAATAAATGCATTTCCAACAACTCCGCCTACAGTAGTTAATGCTTCATTATGATTTTTAATAGTAATATCACCCATATTAATAGAAGCAAATATTTGACTTTCTGACTGTGTAGAAGGTTGACCATCCATCTCTCCAACTAATCCACCAACAATATATGAGCTATTATCAATTGATGCATCAATTGTAATGTCTGTATTACTATATGAATATATGGTATATGACCAATCACTATTTCCTACTATACCGCCTATATAATAGTTACAAGCCTCTTCTGATAAATCAGTTACATTGATAGTTGAAGTAACAGC
>JAZLDP010000170.1:0-3574 GCA_045614835.1 Clostridia bacterium
CAGCCTCTAAGTAAGCCTTATGTTCCGCAATATCAGCAGAAGTTCCAATCAAAATATCTTTAATTTTGAACTTGGTATCAAACACAATTGTTTGACCGTGCAACAAGTTAAGTTGCATACTCTCTGAATTGCTAGTAGTAATACCACAAACATCAACTGTATCAATTTCGAAGTCAACAGTATTAATAATCAAATTAGACTTGGTTTCTTCAATAGCACCAAGGATTGTTTCTTGTGCATTGAAGTTAATTGACCAAACAGAACCACTTGCAGTAGCAACATCTTGATATAAGTAATATTTACCGCCATTATTTAGGTAATCAATAGAAAGTTTTCCAACTACCTTATTACCCTCTTCATCAGCAATATACATATAATCTATTGCGCTACCAGTATTTTTCTTAACTACTGTATCCTCATTTGGAGCTAAGAAATTAATATCATTAGTTAAACCTTTGTAGAATATTTCTAGTTCTTTTACAACACCTTTACCCATTACTGCATAGTCATCACCATCAACAGTAACTCTTAGTTGAGGTAATTCCATAACTTGCAATTTAACATCATGAGTTAATTGAAGTGTTGTAGAATTATTTCTGTCTACTTTGTAAGATGCAATTTGCATATTTACAAAAGGAGTATCAATGTCTTTAACTGCTAATACTTTTACATAATAGGTATTACTAAAGTAATGATTATCAATATAGTTTAGACTTAATTTAGATAGTTTGATACCGAAAGTTGATGCAGTCTCAAAATATTCAAGACTTGTAACATTATCATAACCAATAATATCTGGAACATCATCATCAACATAATCCTTATCAACTAAACCAGCAAGTTGTTGTAATGTTACATAACCCAAGTACTCTTTGCTTAGAGATAAAGTCATATAACTACTATTATTAAACTCTTCATCTGTAGTAATTTTTAATAATCCATCTCTTCCAGGAACGATAAATGAACTATCATTATATTCTGGATATTCTTGTTCGTATTCACTATTATTATCTTGTTTGTCAACGCCCTTACTATAGAAGTTTGTAAAGATTGTCTCAATCACACTTGGAACTATTGTTGCTACCATTTGAGGAGCAGTAACTACATTTGGATTAGATTGAGGAATGAAAGATATATTGAATAATACTGTATTCAAATCATAACTATTAGCATTCAATCTATAGAAATCTCTATCGAAACTAATTGAAACACCGAAGGTCAATTTGTAAGTATTATTTCTACTTAGTGGGTCAACATTAGTTTTTGTAATAGTTAAACTTTCGAAGATAATGTTGATAAGTGTATAATCAAATGCCCTACCATCAAAACTATCAAAGTTAGTACATACATATTTGCCATTGACTAAATTACAAATATATTCTCCTTTAGTCAACTCTAATGGAGCATTATATTTTCTATTGTTAATTTGAACGAAAATATCTTCCAAAATAACAACTTTATAAGTATTACCAGTATTTTCATAAACTTTTACATTTGCAGTCTCAAGAACCACATTGAAGAATACTTTATTTGTTGCGTCAATCTCTACATTATTAATTGAAGTTGTAACACCTTTTGCTCTTGCCCTAACACTTAGTTCATATACCTTTTGTAGATTAGAACTATCGCCAGTCTTACCATCAAGAATATAGGCATTTTTTACTTCATATTTAATTGGGTTACCCTCACCATCTATTGCCTCTGATAGATAATAATCATCAAAAGATACAGAGTTCAAATTAATGTATGGAGTAATCTTAAATTTAATTTCACCAATGTACACACCTGATACTTTGAAAGCCCTAGTATTAAAGTTATATACATTGTTTAATTTTTTACCATCAGCACTAACAAGTTGTTCGTTAAATTTAAACTCTTGACCGTTAATTTTGATGGTTCCATTTTCAGTAACGCCTTCGCCTCTTGCATCACAAATTTCTAAGATAAATCCTATGTTTTCGTTAGCAAGATATTCATAACCACTCAACATATTGTAGGTTAATAGATTAAACTCTGATAATTCATCTACATAAACCACATTGTCAGTGATTATTTTATCACCTTGAATTGTATATTTTACTTCTTCAAGGACTTTTGTATCATCATAGATAAAGTCAAATTCTGTAATACCATCAACAACTTCGATAGCAATCACAGCCTTGATAGATTTAGCAACATAACTTCTAATTGTAAGAGTTGCAGAACCTACTGAAACTGGATAAATTCTATTACCTATAATTTCAATAATTGTGCCATCACTACTCTCTACAAACTCAATCTTATCATTAACTTTTAAATTGTTAACATTTACAAAAGTTGTATTAACTGTTACGCCACCCTTTAGAGAAATTACGAATTCACTATTAGCGTTATCTAGAGACATCTCATAATAGCAATCATCAGCAACTTGACCATTTCTATCTCTATTGATATACATAACAATTTGATTAGTTGTAATATCATCAGTTGTGTAACTAACATTATATAGACCAGTTCTTTCATTGAACAATACATCAATCTTGGTTGGAACTAGGTCATACATTACCATATTACCGTTAAGTAATACTGGCATACCATAAGTTACATCTCCAATTTTAGTTGTATTAACTTCATTATGCCAGAACCAAGTATAATTTTCTAGTTTATCATTAGCTTTACCTGGGTCAGGTTCGCCATTTGTTAAACTATAACCAAATTTAGTAGAGAACAACTCATCAATTTCAAGGTTAGAGTTAGCACTTAACATAGCTGTAAAGTCGTCAATATAGTACAATTTCTTACCTTTAATATGCAAGAACTCTTTCTCATTAACAACTACATATACACTTTCAAAACCACCAGCAAACTCATAATCTAATGTTTTAGCATTGGTATAATTGTCTCCGACAATAGAACCATCAATCCAATCTTTATCTACAACACTAATAGCTAGTCTATCTTTGTCAGTAATAGGTTTAAGTGAAGCAACTAATTTGCCATTAACTTCAGTAAAGAAGATATCATACATTAAACCAATAGCATAAGAATTGTTAATAGAATAACCACCAGATGTAGGTTCTGATGCCATAAATAAACCTGCATTTTCAATACCTTCAAAGACAGAAATATTAGCATCAAAATATGATTTAAGGATAAACAATTTGTTAGTACTTGTACCAACAAGTCCACCAACATAACTATTTTCTTCGGCAATTACATAGATGTTTCCTGCATATGCCTCATCTATTACTCTCTTGTAATAACTTCTAACATAAGAATTTTCAATCCTTAAAGGTGAATAACCTGAAATATTAGTATTTCCACCAACTACTCCACCTACAGAAACTTGCTCTTTAGGAGCACTTATAATAATATTAGCTTTATCTTCCCAGCTATAATCTTCATCACTACCAATATCAACATAGTTAACAATAGAGTTCTGAATAGTCAATCCCTCAATAGTTAAACCTGCAATACTACCAGCATACAAACCAATTTGTCCCTCTTTAGCATTAGAAGTAAGATTAACAACAATTTTTGGACTAACATCAACAGAAGTTATATTGGTTACATTTGAACCAACAACCCCACCAAT
>JAZLDP010000171.1:0-3548 GCA_045614835.1 Clostridia bacterium
TAAAATTAATTATGCGTAGAGATTTAACATTTCAATTAGGCGTTAGCACTACACGCTATGAGAAAAAGTGCAATGAGTGGGGCAAATTACGCTACCAGACAATGAGTGTTGATATTAATGCTTTGGCAGAGAAGATTCAACTGGGTTACTGTTTTACACACAACTTCAAAGAGGTTGATGCAGATGGTTCATTTGGTTGTAAGCAGAAAACTATTAAGAATTTCAAGGATACAAACACTGTATTTTTGGATATTGATGATTGTAGTTTGACTGCTGAGGAGTTTTATACAACAGTAACTCCTCAACCAACTATCCTTTACACTACACCTTCAAATGTTACAGGAGAGAAGAATAGGTTTAGACTTGTCTATCTTTATCAAGATTCTATCCTATCCAATGATGCTTACAAAAGAGAGGTACAAAAGATTTCTACTTGCATTGGTAAGATAATTTCTGATTTTTCTTTTGATTCCACTTCTGTTAATACCTCACAACAGATGGGTGGAAATGGAACGAAAGATTGCCTGTTATACAAGAGCAATAATGTTTTCAATTTTAACTCTTTCAAGGATTACGATTACTGCATTTCCAATACTTATAAAAAAGAAGAGAGAAATGATATAAGTAATAGAAAAGCAGTTAGTTATGAAGAAAAAGAGATTGAAATTGTTGATAAAGAGTTTGAAAGAGAATTTTGGGAATTGACAGATAATGAGTCTGTATATAAATTATTAGATAAGTATAGGTGTAAATATCCTATATATGATGCTACACAGGTTAATGAGGATACACCTTACATTAATTTTGAAAAAGATAAATATATTGAAATTACACGCAAATACTTTACTGCCAAAGATGAATATGGAAGGAATAGGGCAATACCTGTAAAGATAAAGGAAGGAAATAGAGAGAAGATATTGTTTTCTAATGCCTTATTAAGATTAAAAATTAATCCTAATATGTCATTTGAGAATCTTCTATATGCAATGGTTTATGAGAGACAATACTGGATAGATAACTCAGATGGGGAATTTACAAATAGAGTCCTCTACAAGATTGCCAAAGGAGCATTTATAAAAAGAGAGCAATATAGTGGTATTAAGTCAGTAACCGAAGGGCAGAAGAAAAGAAGGGCAATAACAAACAAAAATGGTTTGAAAGTTAATAAGGCATACTGTGAAAAGTACGATATACCTGTAAGGACAATGGCAAATAAGATGAGGAGATATATTTCCAATAAAAATATATTGAAGAACTATGACTTTAAAAAAAGTGTTGAAGAGAATAGTAAACTATTAAAAGAAAAGGAAATAAAACCTAATAGTGAAAGAAGACTATATGAATTTATGGAGTGGTATAAAACAGAAGGAATAATAACAAATAAAAAAACAGAAAAACATGAAGAAATTTAATGAAGTTAAGAATTTCACATCTATCAGATGCGAGGCAAAGGTTAGTACCGATGAACTCAAAGCATTGCACTACCAAGCAAATGATATTATTTTTAGTTACAATATGCAGTTTGCATTTCCAAAGAATGTAGAGCAAGCAATAAAACAACTAACAGAGGTGTTTGTAAAGATTAAGAATTTGGAGGTAAAAGATTCTGCACTGGATAAGAAGAAAGAGATATTAACAAAAGGTAGAACAATAGTGCAAACATTGAAGGACTATATTAATAACTTCAAGTATGATGATAGTTGTGTTGCTGCCATTGAGAGTATGTGCAAATTTCAACTTTCAAATTATCTTAAAGCAAAGGACTCTCTAACCATACAATCAGGTGTGGAACTTCTGGAGAAGAATACTGTTTTAAGAGATATTGCCAAAGATGTTGCTAACAACCTCAACATTCAACCCAAAATCAATCCCTTTCTTAAAATGCAGGAAGAGATAGTTGAGATCCTAAGCAAACAACTTCAAAACTTTTCTTTCAAGCAGAGAAATTAGGGGTAAAAAGACATTTATTTGGCAAATATGCACGCACCTATTTTTGATGGTGTGCTAAATGATTGATTTACAAAATAAAACAAGATAAGGTTCAAGATGTATCTGAACTATATTTTGAAATTAGTATTAAAAAAAGCAAAAACCAACACCTATTAATTAAGTGTTGGTTGTGCTGTTTATATTAATGAGTTAAAACTCAATCTTGGTATTAATAACTGTTTTATCCAGTAACTTTGCATAGTGCTGAGTCATCTTGGTATTACTATGCCCCAATATCTTTGACACCACCTCTATCGCAATTCCTGCATTCAACATCAATGTCGCTGCCGTGTGTCTTGCAAGGTGAGTTGTAAGAGTCTTCTTGATGCCACAAATATCAGCAACCTCTTTCAAATAGGCATTATACCTTTGATTACTGATAATAGGTAATTCATAGTCATACTTCTTTAATAACCCCATAGCAGTATCATTTAATGGAAGAATGTATGTTACACCTGTCTTGCCTCTCTTCTTTTTGAGATACATCACATCTCCTTCGTGCTGAATATCCTCTCTTTTAACTGATGCCAAATCACAATATGATAGTGCTGTATTAGCAGCAAAGACAAATAAATCTCTTACTTGATTCAATCTGTCTATTCCAAAATCCTTATTTGCTATTAACATTAACTCTTCTTTGGTGAGTGGCACAATGTTCACCTCACCTTTTTTAATTTTAATGGTATCAAATGGATTAGCAGAGAGTTTATCATTTCTGATAGCAAACACAAAGATACTTTTAGTCTTAGTAAGATAAGATGCCAATGTAGAATCCTTTAATTTTACTTGATTCTTCAAATGGTACTTATAATTAAGAACATCAGCATTGTTTACTGCTTTGAGTGGTTTGTTTGGAATGACTGCTTTGAACTGCTCTATTGCCAACAAGTATTTAGAGTAGGTAGAGTTGCCAATCTCTGCACCAACTCTTTTCTTAATAATATCCTCAAAGTCATCAAAAAGTTGGTAGAGCATATAGTGTCTTTCCTCAAAACCATTCTTAACAAAATCTGTTAAGGTTGCTGCTTGAACCTTCACCCCCTTTACCACACAATCAGTGTAAAACTCATCTACTTTTCTCCTAACCTCTGAGCAGTAGCGATTTATGTGATTTGAACGATTTGAGAAAAGTGATTTTTTGAACTCATCAGGGTTTACTCTAAGACTTAGATAAACACTACTTCTTGTGCCATCTATGTTCACCCACATTCTGATTTTGCAGAGATTTGCACGGTTTGCATTACTCTTTTCACAGGTAAAATTAACGCTGTACATAGTTGTAAATTAGTTAGTTAAACGATTTTTTGCACTGACTTTTACAACTGTACGCACTGCGTGCACAAAAACAACCCTTTTTAGGGATTTGCTGTACATTTTCCCCTGCCCAATGGTGATTTGATTTTTGCTCAGTTGGCAGAGCAAAACCTTGCCACAGGTGCTTGGGGAAGCGATTTTCACACTGAAAACATTACAACAAAAAAAGTCTCAGATTTCTCTGAGACTTGATTTTGAGCGGAAAACGAGACTCGAACTCGCGACCCCAACCTTGGCAAGGTTGT
>JAZLDP010000172.1:0-2571 GCA_045614835.1 Clostridia bacterium
CAAGATATCTTAGGACTTGCTAGAAGCAAGGGTGTTAAGGTTCAGATTGTAGATAATAGAGCTTTGGACAAAGAGTGTGATAATCACCAAGGTATTGTGGCTATTACTTCTGACTTTGAATATTCAACAGTAGAAGATATACTTGCTGTTGCTAGAGAAAAGGGCAGACCACACTTTATCCTAATACTAGATGGCATTGAGGACCCTCACAACTTCGGAAGCATTATTAGAGTTGCTGAGTGTTTAGGTGTAGACGGAATTATTATTGCTAAGAATCGTGCGTGTCCTGTAACTGATACAGTTGCCAAGGTTAGTGCTGGTGCGATTGAACATATCAAGATTGCTAAGGTTACAAATATCAATACTGAGATAGAAAGATTAAAGGAAGAGAATATCTGGGTATATGCTTGTGAGCTTGGTGGAGATGATTTGGATAGTGCTGATTTAACAGGCAATATTGCAATTGTTATGGGTAGTGAAGGCAAAGGTGTTAGTGCTTTAACTCGCAAACTTTGTGATGGTGTTGTTACAATGCAAATGTATGGACAAGTTAATAGTCTAAATGTTAGCGTTGCTACAGGTATAGTATTATATGAAGCGGTAAGGAAAAGAAAGAATTGAAAGAGAACGAATTAGAATTACTGAAGTCTGCACAAGAGAAAAATGAAGAGGCTATTGACCAAGTGTTTTCTCAATATAGACGTTTGGTTGTGGCAATTTCGAGAAAGTATTTTTTGATTGGTGGAGAACAGGAAGATTTAATCCAAGAGGGAATGGTTGGACTATTTAAGGCAGTCAATTCCTTTGATATTGATAAAAACGATAATTTCTCGGTATATGCAACAATGCTTATAGAAAGAGAGATTATTTCTGCAATTAGACGAGCCAATGCTGGTAGTCAGCAGGTGCTTAGTGATAGTATTTTTATAGACAATGATGATGAGTTGGGTGATAGTGCTTGTCCAGAAAGTGACTTTATTAACGAAGAGCGAACAGAGGCTCTTACTACGGAGATTTTTCAGAAATTAAGTAAGTTTGAGAAAGTTGTTGCTGATTATTTCTTAAAGGGTTATAATTATGTTGATATAGCAAAAATCACAAACAAAACACCTAAGTCAATAGATAATGCATTGTCGAGGATTAAGAAAAAATTGGAATATTTAAGGGAGAGATTATGAGTTATTTAGCATTATATAGAAAGTACCGTTCAAAGACTTTTGATGAAATTATTGGTCAAAAACATATTACTCAGTCTCTAATTAACCAAATAACTAACGACCAAGTAGGCCACGCATATTTGTTCACTGGAACTAGGGGAACTGGTAAAACTAGTATTGCTAAGATTTTTGCTAGAGCTATTAACTGTGAGAAAACCAAAAATGGTAGTCCTTGCGGTAAGTGTGCTACTTGTCAGGCACTTGCTAATAATATTAATGTAGACATTTTGGAAATTGACGCTGCTAGTAATAACAGAGTTGATGAAATAAGAGACTTAAGAGAAAGAGTTAAATATCCACCAGTTGTTGGTAAATATAAAGTTTATATTATAGATGAAGTTCATATGCTAACAGATAGTGCGTTTAATGCGTTGCTTAAGACTTTGGAAGAACCACCAGAGTATGTTGTATTTATTTTGGCAACAACCGAGGTTCAGAAGCTTCCTGCGACAATACTATCTCGTTGTATGAGATTTGATTTCAAACTAGTTTCTCAAGAAGATTTGGAAAAGCATCTTAAGTATATATTTAAAGATAGCGGAATTGAGTACGAAGATGAAGCTGTTTCAATTATTGCTAGTCTTGGTGCTGGTAGCGTGAGGGATACTTTGTCAATTGCAGATATGTGTGTAGCATATTCTAACAATAAAGTAACTTACAATTCAGTTGTAGAGGCTATTGGACTTACTGATAGGGCAACACTTAATTTACTTGCTACTAGTGTAATAGAAGCAGATGAAGGCTCTGTACTTCAAAACATAGACAAAGTAGCCAGAGCTGGTAAGAATATTACCCAGCTTAGCAAAGACTTGGTAGGATATGTAAGAGATTTGCTAGTGGTTAAAACTTGCAAGGATTATGCGACAATTCTAAAGTTGCCAAAAGACCAACTTGCAGAACTAAAGACTTTAGCTGATAAAGCAACTAATGAAAAATTAATTGAAATATTATCTAGACTTAGTAGACTTGATAATGAGTATAGATATACAACCAATCCAAGAGGTTTGCTTGAGGTTACGCTAGTGTCTCTTTGCAAGTTCGAAATGTCAGAAGTTTCTGAACTAAAAATGAAACTAAAAGTGCTAGAAAGCAAATTAAAGTAGAGGCTTGAAAAGATATGGCTAGTATAGATACTTTATTTCAGAAAACAAATTTAGAAGAGAGTAAGAGAGAAGGTAAAATGCTATTTGGCAGAATGCTAATCTCTCTTAGAAAGAATAATCATATCAAACTATATGCTATGCTTGAGAGTGTAGAAGAGATGGATATAGCTAACGGCGTTCTAAAACTAACAATGAGTGATAGAACAGCCTACGAAATGATTAATAATAAGGAAGATTTGTTGGCTCTTGAG
>JAZLDP010000173.1:0-6784 GCA_045614835.1 Clostridia bacterium
TTCTTTATCAATTTCAAGCATTAGCCTATCTCTTGTAACTTTAGCCAGAATTGATGCACAAGCAATTGAATAACTAAGTTGGTCGCCTTTGATAATTGATACAGTTTCGATATCAGAATCAATTTTGACAGCATCAATTAGTACAATATCAGGCTTAACAGACAACTCATTAATGCAAACCATCATACCAACCTTAGTAGCATTAAGAATATTGATTTTATCAATTGTTTCTTCATCAACCAGTTCGATATGATAAGCTATTGCCTTTTCTATAATTTTGTCGTATAACAAATCTCTTTTCTTTTCAGATAATTTTTTGCTATCATTTATACCCTCAATAATATTTTCTTCATTAAGAGGCATAATTACACTAGCAACGCATACAGGACCAGCAAGAGGTCCTCGCCCTGCCTCATCTATACCAGCAATATACTTACAGCCTTTAGACAAGTATTCTTTCTCATAATCAAGCATCAGACTTTTCCTTTCTATCTTTTTTCATAAGCAATTTAATCTCTCGATATTCTTCTAGAGTTATATTTCCAAGTTTACCTTGCTTAAAGTCTGAAATGATTGATGCACAACACCTATCATAATCAAACTCTCCACCTCTAAGCATATACTTTCTTGCTTGACAAATAATCTCAATTACTTCTAGATTAGTCATCTCATCATCAATAGTTACGGAATACCTTTTCTCTAAAATACCTTTATCAATATTTCTTATATCACCAACAAAATCAAGAGCAAGTTCTGGAATATCAAGAACTTCTTCTCTAATACTTCCAATATAAGCTAAATGTCTAGCAACCCTATTATTATCAAAAGCTGGCCACAAAGTTCCAGGCATATCAAGTAGTTCAATACCACTAGCAATCTTAACCCATTGTTTACCTTTTGTAACTCCAGGCTTGTTACCTGTAACAGTTTTTGCCTTGCCACAAAGATTGTTTATAAGAGTACTTTTGCCACAGTTAGGAACGCCTATAACCATAGCTCTAAGAGTAGGTTTAATACCCTTTAATTTAAACTTTTCTATCTTGGCTTTGCAGACATCTACAATAGCACTCTCAACTCTTTTGCCACTACCACTTGCAGTACTATCAAGTACTATGCAACGAGTGTTTTCCCTCTTAAAATAGCCATTAATCCAAGCATCAAGTTTTGTCTTTTCTGCTATGTCAGATTTATTAAAAACATATATAATTGGCTTATCTCCTATAAGAGTAGGAAACTTAGGATTGACACAAGAAAAAGGCGCTCTACTATCAAGTACATACAGTATAGCATCTACTAATTTTATCTCTTTTTCCATAAGGCGAAAAGCCTTGGTCATATGTCCTGGATACCATTGAATAATCATATTTATTATCCTCTATTACTTATTAACTTGAACAACACCAGTCCAAACAATTTTGTCTGATGACCATCTAGTCATATTCTCTTCTCTCTTAGCAATAAAGTTCCAGTCAGCAAAGAACTTATCTATATCATCTAACGAGAAAAATCTCTTTTCCATATTGTTAGCAAAATACAAATGTGGTTCTATTGGTTCTGCCCCACTACTTAACAAAGTTTTATATTCTGTACTACTGGTAGAATTAACTCTAAAGAATAAATGCCCATTTGGTTTAAGAACTCTTTTAATTTCGCTAATAATTCGCTCGGTGTCTTCCTTTCTAAAATAATGCAAACTTAAATCGGCAATTACGACTTCTGCTACATTATCTTCAAAAGGAAATTTATCTAGCATATTAAATAATTTTGTTTTTGTTCCTTCGTGCTCAGCAATAACTTTAAGTGCCTCCTCTGCAAAGTCACAAGAAATAACACCCTTGCCTTTGTCTAGAAGGTAAAAAGTATTATTACCTGTAACACCACAACCAAGGTCTATTATATCAGTTGTAACAGCCTCAATAATACCATCAAACTCATCTAACCAAGCATCATATTGAACTCTAGCATTTGCAATAAAAGATTTATGTAATTTATTCCAAATCTCAGCATAATTATCTGACATTATTTCTCTCCATCTTTCTTTGTACTTAATAAATCAGGTCTAAACTTTTTGGTTTCTTCCAATTTCTTTGAAAGTTTCCAATTCTCGATTTCTTTGTGATTACCACTAAGTAGAACCTCTGGAACTGCTAGTCCCATAAACTCTCTAGGTCTAGTGTATTGAGGATACTCTAGATATCCATCACTGAAACTTTCATCTTCAGCACTTGTATCACTACCTAGAACATTAGGCAAATATCTAGCAACAGCATCAACAAGAACCATTGCTGGTAGCTCCCCACCTGTAAGCACATAATCACCAATGCTAATTTGCTCATCTACACAAAGGTCTATTATCCTCTGGTCAATGCCTTCATAATGTCCACAAACTATAATTAGATGTTCGTGGTTAGTAGATATTTCCTTAACCTTGCTTTGTTTAAGAACACTACCCTTAGGCGACATATAAATGACATAACTATTATCAGTTTTAACACTCATAATAGCATCATAAAGAGGCTGTGGGGTCATAAGCATACCATCACCACCACCAAAGATATAGTCATCTACTTTCTTGTGTTTATCAAGTGAAAAATCCCTAATATTAATTAGGTTTACTTCAAATGCACCTTTCTCTAGTGCACGACCAAGAATGCTCTCTTTTAGTGAAGAGAACATTTCTGGAAACAATGTCAAAATATCAATCTTCATATACAGCCACTTCTGCAAATGTATTTTTGTCCATTACGACAACCAATCTGTCTTCATCAATACTAACAATTAACTTATCAATCAAAGGTAGCATAACACCGCCTTTGTTTGTCTTAATAGAACAAATATCTTTTGAGCCATAATTATTAATATCAATTATCTTTCCGATAATTTCGCCATCAACTTCAACATCAAAGTTCATAAGGTCAAAATTATCCTCAACCTCTATTTCCATTTCAGCATAGACTTTCTTATTTCTGAAAGTCTCTGCTTGTTCACAAGTATCAATACCCTCTAGTTTAACAATAACAAAAGTATCACGAAGGGTAACAGCCTCGAGTTTATACTCCTTGTTATCAATAGTCAAAGTATCGAATTTTTTGAACTCCTTTAAGTTTAGAATTTCAGGTTTAATTCTAAACTGTCCTTTAAGCGCTTGTGGTTTTGTAGCCACTCCAACCAAATTTAAACTCATAATAAAAATAAGAGAAATTAATCTCTTTCTCCTATTTTTACAATAAATCTCTTACCTGTTCCCATACTAGCAGATTTAACGATAGTACGGATACTTCCTGCTACTTTACCGTTTCTACCAATAACTTTGCCAACATCATCTTTGTTAACAAGAATGGTAATCACTGTTACCTTAGCACTTTCTTCTACAGAATTAATTGAGATTTCTTCTTTGTTGTCTACTAAATTTTCGACAATATATTTAACTAATTCTTCCAAAACTTTACCCTTCCTGATTAATTATTCTCTTTCTTTTTCTTATCAGTCTTAGGTGCATTTTTGGTTAATGGTTGTAACAAACCTTCTCTAACAAGAATAGTTCTTGCAGTCTCAGTAGGTTGAGCACCGTTAGATAACCATTTCTTAGTAAGTTCTGCATCTAACTTAATCTCAGCTGGGTTTGTAAGTGGATTATAAGTACCTAATTTCTCGATATATGCACCATCTCTTGCCTTTCTTGAATCTGTAACTACTACTCTGTAGAAAGGTGATTTCTTGTCTCCCATACGAGTTAATCTAATTCTAACTGCCATATATTTTCTCCTTTATATATATTAATTTTTATTAAGTTTTACCTTAAAAAAATTTTAAAACATTGTTACTTAGAACGGAAATCTAAATCCGCCCCTCTTTTTACCATTGAACTGCTTCATAAGTTCTCTGGATTGGTTGAATTGTTTAAGTAGAATATTAACATCTTGAATAGTTGTTCCACTTCCACTAGCAATTCTCTTCTTATGACTACCTTTGATAATATCAGGGTCAAGCCTCTCTTTCTTAGTCATACTAAGAATAATTGATTTATTCTTAGCAAGTTGTTTCTCATCAACTGCATTTGCATTAAGTTTTAGCTTGTTCGCACCTGGTATCATAGCAAGTAAGTCAGATATACTTCCCATCTTGCTAAGTTGTTCAAATTGAACTAGGTAATCATCTAGAGTGAAACTGTTTTCTCTAAGTTTCTTCTCTAGAGCCTTGGCTTCCTCCTCGGTATAGTTCTCTTGTGCTTTCTCAATTAAAGATAACACATCTCCCATATCAAGAATTCTACTAGCCATTCTGTCTGGGTGGAAAGGTTCAATATCATCCATCTTCTCGCCCACACCACAGAACTTGATTGGTTTGCCAGTTACCGCTCTAATAGATAGAGCAGCACCACCTCTTGTATCACCATCAAGTTTAGTAAGGATTACACCAGTAATGTCAAGTTTCTCATTAAATGTAGTTGCTACATTCACACTTTCTTGACCAATCATACTGTCTACTGTAAGTAGTATTTCTGTAGGACTAACTGCTTTCTTGATATCAAGAAGTTCATCCATAAGTTCTTCATTAATTTGAAGTCTACCTGCAGTATCAATAATTACTGTATCATACCCTTTCTTCTCAGCATACTTAATTGCATTAACTGAGGTCTTGGCAGGTTTGCCTGTTCCTTCATCATAAACCTCAACATCAACCGCTTTACCCAAAGTCTTAAGTTGATTAATCGCTGCTGGTCTATAGATATCACAAGCAACAAGCATAGGCTTTTTGCCTTGCTTCTTTAACATCTTTGCAAGTTTGCCACACATTGTTGTTTTACCAGCACCCTGCAAACCACACATCATTATAACTGTTGGAGGTTTACTTGCTACAACCAATTTAGCATTAGTTGAACCCATAAGTGCTGTTAATTCTTCATTAACAATCTTGATAACTTGTTGTCCTGGGGTCAGAGATTTTAGAACTCTCTCTCCCATCGCTTTTTCAGTTATCTTAGCAACAAAATCTTTAACTACTAGATAGTTAACATCTGCTTCTAAGAGAACAAGTTTAATTTCTCTCATAGCATTCTTAATCTCTAGTTCGGTTAGAGTACCTTTCTTGGTAATCTTGCTAAAGATATGATTAAGTTTCTCTCCTAGAGAACCAAATAGTGCCATACTATCCCCTTATATCTTCAATAATTTCTGCTAGTCTACTCGATAGTTCCGCATTGTTACTATCATTAGCGACCTTAGTTAGCTTATCAATAATCGCATCTTGCTTAGAAAGTAATTGCAACTTCTCTTCATAAGATTCTAAGGCTTTTACCGATTGATTGATACAATCGTTCACAGCTTGTCTGCTAATGTTATAGTTGTCCCCAATTTCTGATAGAGTTAGATTATCATAATAATAACTTGATACTATCTCAAACTGCTTAGTTGTAAGCAATTTGCCATAGGTATCTATTAAACTTGTAATTCTCAAACTCTCTTCTAAACTCATTGGACACCTTTGTAAAGTAGATTTACTTTACACTATATTCTATAACACAATAAGTCTAATGTCAATAGTTTTTATAAATAAAATTAAATAATATTCTCAACAAATTCTTTGGCATCAAATGGTTCAAGGTCATCAATACCTTCACCAACACCAATCCATTTGATAGGAATACCAAACTTCTTAGCAATAGCAAAGACTACACCGCCCTTACTAGAACCATCAAGTTTGGTCATAATAATTCCATCAAGTGGTAGAATTTCGTTAAACATTTCTACTTGAACAAGTGCATTTTGTCCAGTTGTAGCATCTATTACTAGATAGTTCTTTACTTCTCCCTGCCACTCTCTTGAAATTATTTTTGAAATCTTCTTAAGTTCATCCATAAGACCAACTTTATTATGAAGTCTTCCAGCAGTGTCTACAAGTACAACATCATCTTTTTTGGCATTGGCACTCTTAATTCCATCAAACACTACAGCACCAGGGTCTACACCTTCACCATATTTGACAATTCTAACACCAGCTTTTTTACTCCACTCTGCTAATTGGTCAGAAGCAGATGCTCTAAAGGTATCTCCTGCAACCATAAGAACATTTTTCTTCTGTTTCTTATAGTTATGTGCAAGTTTACCAATAGCAGTAGTTTTACCAACACCATTAACACCGATAATTGTATAAAGTGTTGGAAATACCTCTTCTTCCTCTTCAAATTCAAGTAATTCTTGCATTGCTTGTCTAAGAAGAACTTTAAAATCTTCTTCAGTTTTAACTTTTTCTTTTTTTGCTAATTTCTTCACATTTTCGACAATTTCCGCACTTGCTTCGACAGAAATATCCGAAGAAACTAGAATAAACTCTAGCTCTTCGTAAAAATCATCATCAAGTTCACCTACAAATATTTGTGATATTTTCTTTGAGATGACTTCTTTTGTCTTTTTTAACGCTCCGAAAAATTTAGAAAATATACCCATTATTCTTGCCCCACATTTTTGATTGCATCATTTAGTTTTACAGAAACCAATTTACTTACACCCTTTTCTTCCATAGTTACACCGAATAGAGTATCAGCATTCTCCATAGTTGGCTTTTTGTGGGTAATAACGATAAATTGAGTTTCGTGAGAATATCTCTTTAGGTATTTAGCAAGTCTTGTAACATTGGCTTCAACAAGAGGAGCCTCAATTTCATCAAGCAAACAGAAAGGAAGCGGTCTTAGACGAAGAATTGCAAATAGAATTGCAATAGCAACAAGTGCTTGTTCTCCACCACTTAGAAGAGAGATATTACTTAACTTCTTCCCTGGTGGTTC
>JAZLDP010000174.1:0-10860 GCA_045614835.1 Clostridia bacterium
TATGAGTTATATTTATGAGTCTTATCAAAATGCATCAATAGTTCCTTCAACATTTGAGAAAATATTCTCAATTGAAGTTGCTCCTGCAACACCATCAAATATGATAACCAAAGAAGGTGTTATCCTATTTAAGAAACTAGACAGATTTGAGAACTATCAAATCATTGTTAATAGAAAACTTCTAACAGATGTTGAATACAAAGAAGAGCAAGTAGTTAATATCTATGCTCCAACTGAAGAAAACATTAGAGAAGGTTTACTAACTTACGAAGTTAGTTACACAGAAGAAAACAAAACTGCAACTTTCGATTCTGATGGACACAATGCTAGAATTAGTATTGAAAAAGTTGTATCTGCATATTTAAATGATGTTTATACTGACCTAGATTTAACAGGCTTCTTCAGTAGTAATC
Source organism: Clostridia bacterium (assembly GCA_045614835.1). Taxonomy (GTDB): domain Bacteria; phylum Bacillota; class Clostridia; order Christensenellales; family UBA1242; genus UBA11490. The sequence continues at coordinate 414 of JAZLDP010000174.1, forward strand.
ATATATTCATCTACTCAATTGTAACAGTTGGTGATGATGTCGAGGGTAAGAATATTATTAGTTCTTCTCGTACAACTACTTTCGAAATTCAAAGATATGCTCCAGTTCCAACTATTGAATTGAACAACTACAAACTTGTATTTAATAAAGTTGGTGAAAACAACAGACAACAATATACAGTTTACCTTTATACTTATGACAAAGACAGTGGAGAACTTAAAAATAGTTACGAATTCAAGAGTTTCGTTGGTCAAATTGTTGGTGAAAATACAGTAGAAGTTGATGTTAAAAACTTAACTGTTAAAGATGGTACTACTAAATTTATGGACTTGATTGATATAGACGCTATCAACAAAGTAACAGTTGGTGCCTTAGGTTCAGATGGTAAGGTTAATAGCCCAGCTATCTTAAACTCACTTCCAACCGAACAAACCTTTAATTTCACCTCAACTCCATTTGGTTTAACAATGGATACTGATGGCACTATCTATTGGGAGTCTTCAGTTTCTGTTGAGGAACTTAATCAATATAACTACACAATCTATTTCTACCTAGCAACCAAGACTGGTACAGATGTTGAATATGCTCTACTTAACCATACTATCAAAGGTGTTACTCCTGTATTTGATGAAGTAGAAGGTGCTAGAGTTGCTATTCTATCTAGAAATGTTGGAGATATCTTAGCTAAGAGCGAATATCAAGACAAAGTTATTGCTATCACAGTAGTTGAGAATAAGCCTGATATGTTCTCAGGTCTTGAGAGTAAATATCTATATGCTACTAGAATTTCTTCTCCAGTTCTAACTAGAGAAACTAATGCTGATGGCAAAGATACAATTAGATGGGATGCCATCAATAACGCAGATGTTTATGATGTTTCTGCTACAGAGGCGTTTAACCCAGAATTTAGCTATCCAAATGTTGAGAACGGCGAAGACATTGGTTCTGGCAAAACATTCTTCTCTATTACAGATAGATTAACAGATGCTACAAATCCTTGGCGTGAGGGTATCTATACAATTTCTGTAAGTGCAAGAAGTAATGCAATTGCTGACCCAGATGACAATGCTTTTGATAATCCTTATGTATTAACAAGCGTTCCTTCTATTACAAAAGTTACTATCGTTAATGCTAAAATTGAAGTTTCTGTAAGGGGAGATGAATTATCTTGGAGTAGTGTTTGTGGTGATGATAGTGATGCGAAACCAGAACACTCATTAACTTATGAATTATCTGATGGAACAACCGAAACAGTTGATTTAGATACTGCTAAAATGTACTATGTAAGACACTTTAAAGCAGGTACAAACTATGTAACAATTACTCCTTCAATTAGCTTTGAAGACACTGGATTTATTATTATCGGTGATACTCATAAGAACGCTGTTGACAAATGGACTACAGCAACCGGCCTTGAGAGTGAGAATGGTAATTTAGTTCTATATGTTGTTGGCGCTACTAATGCTTCTGTTCCAACTATCGAACTATATCAATCAGTTGATGGAAAAGATACTTTAGTTGCTAATAACTTATATCATTATGATACTCCTGAAGAGGTTATTGTAAAAGTTGGCGAAGTTGATACTCCAGCACTTAAGTTCACAATCGTTCTTGACGGTATGGATGCTGGGGAACTAACATTCAAAGCTAAAGTAAAATCTGATGGCGTTCTTGATAGTGATTTAAGTATTGAATATAAAGGCACTAAGATTGCTGCAGTTACAGACCTAAATAAAACTGGTGATTATATTAGTTGGACAGCTCAACCAGGAATTAGTTCTTATCAATTAGGTTATCTAAATGCTGGTAACCCTAACTTCAATTTCTTGAACTTAGCTGTTGAAGAAGACCCTACAGCAGGTTATATTGCTTATGTAACCTTGAAAGATGGTGAGGGTACTGAGTATAACGAAACTAACGAAAGTATCTTCAAATATGACAAAACTACTAACAAATTCTATTATCTATTTGATGAAGAATTGTTCGTTGGTTCGCAAAGTGGAGATATTCAACTAAATATTAGACCTTTAACTAAAGAGGAAGGATACTTTAGCGGTAATACTTCTCCAATGATTACTGTTACTAAACTTAATCAAAATGTTACAATTACTGCCGATAATGGTATGATTGTAATTGACAAATATTTAGCAGATGGAAGTGCAACTCCTACAACTTATACTTTGAAGATTTACAAGTTCACAACTAATGAAGAAACTGGTGATATCATAAAAGATAATTCTGCTACATATACAACAAGCGGTGCATATCAAGCAGATATTGGTATTGCTCCAATCGACCTAAATGCTATAAATCTAGAAGAAAATGGTAATTATCAAGTAGAACTTCAATTCTTCGGTAATGATAATGAAGTTCTAGATAGTGAAGTAATTACTGATGTTACTTTTGACAAACTTGAAACTACTTCTCTTAGAACTCAAAACGGTGTTCTATCTTGGAGCCCAGTAGATGGTGCAGAGAATTATACAATCTTAATTTCAGATGGTACTAACGAGTATAAATTCGTGGTAACTGGCGAGATGTTGAGAGAGGAAGACTTAGTTCCTCCTGCTCCAGAACCAGAACCTGAACCTGAGCCTGAGCCAGAGCCTGAACCTGAGCCTGTAGACCCAGAAATTGGTGGAGAAGGTGGCGAAGATTATGTAGAGCCAACTTCACTTACAAGAAATGCTCCATTTAGTTTCTTACCAGGTGTTTGGTACACAGTTAAGATTAAAGCTAATGCTACATCTAAATTACATAGCAAATGGTCTCTACCATTCTCAGTTAAGAAGTTATATGCTCCAACTGATTTGGAAACCAAAGCAAGTGTTGGTTCATTTGATATCCAAGTTGAAGTTGTAACCGAAACTGATGAGGGAACACTTACTACTACAGAGACAAGAACAGTTTCAGTAGGTACTCCAATTATTACTTGGAAAGACAAGAATAGTTCTTCTCTAAGATTTGATTATTACTTACAATATTCTGACCAATACAAATATGATATTCCATATAATAGCAGTCTTGCATATCTATTAGAGACTGGTTTACCAATCGAAAGATATGGTATTCAAATGAAGGCATATGGTAATACTTCAGCAGGAAGTTCTAGTTCTGGTTACTTAACTAGTGATTTCAGTGCTGTATATTATCTAAAGTATATTGATGATGTTATCGAACCTAAAGTAAATAGCGGTATCGTATCTTGGACAACTGTTGAAAATGCTTATGCTTATAGAGTAACAGCATACAAGACAAGTGAGTACAATACTTACTTAGAGACAGAAGGTGCAGAACTTCCAGTAGCAGTATTTACTACAGTTACTGCTAGTGATAATATCAACTTCGCTAATATTCTTCTAGCTGAGAATGTAACAACTAGCGGAAGTTATACATTTGTTATCAATGCTTTAACAAGACCAGAAGATGTAATTGTTACAAGCGATGGCGAAAAGACAAATAGAGTTAATGTATTCAAACCATCAGTATTCGTTGATTACAAGGTTAAAGATGGTAGATTATTCTGGAGAGTTCCTGTAGCAGATGTTCTTGACTTCGTTGCAGGACAAACATCAGCAGAAGGAACTAACTTAAATATCCTTAGTGAAGACATTGATTTAACTAATTCTGACAAGGTAGCACAAGCAGTTATTGCTTATGCACTTAGAAGAGTTAATTCGGGTGTTGGTGATAACGAAGTTCTTGATGAACAAATCAAACACCTAATTAGTATTAGACTACAAGTTAATGGCGTAACATTCTCAGATACTCCTAGTGAGGCTAAGATTGTTGATGAAAGCGGTAACGAGATTGTTGTTGAGAGTGGTTATACCTCTGGTAAATATATCGAGTACTTCTATGATGTAGAAATCGAACCAGAAATCAATGATGAAGAGACCGAAGAGCCAACTGACCCAGAAGAGCCTACTCCTGAAGAACCAGTAGAACCAGGCGAACCAAATCCTGAAGAGCCTACTCCAGAGGGTGGCGAAGAACCTGTTGAACCAGCTTCAATCAGAAGCAGTAATACTGCAGGTGTTGAATATGAAGCAGGTAAATATACAATTAAATTATCTGCAATCGGCAATAGTGATGAGAGTGCTCCAGTAGTTAATGGTGCATACACAACAACTATTACTGCTTATAAACCTAACACTCCTAGAACTTGGACCACAGATGGTGCTGATATCTACTATGGCAAAGTTCAATGGGAATTAAGTACAACCGAAAAATCTACAATTGATAATTTCGTATATTACGAAAACTATAAAATTAGAGCCGTTGGTCAATCTGATGCTAGTGCTAAAACAACTATCAAAGTTAATGTAAATGATACATTTGATGCTGTTTCTGGAACTAATCCAAACCTAACTAACGATTATCTATACTATAGAGATTTAAAAGAAGAAGGACTTAACGAGGGATTGTTTACAATCGCTAGTGGTCCTAATAAGATAATTAGAGATACTTTCTATAGACTATTCATTAGTACTGAAGGTACAGCAGATAGTACACTTCTAGCAGAGGGCGAGACTATCTACCTTAACAGTAATGAGTGTGTAGTTAATAGACCAGTTAATATCCTTTCTGAAACTAAAGAAGTAAAAGTTGATTATAGTAACTTAACTTGGCAAACAAGTTTTGGTTCAACTGCTACTAAGTTATTCATCTATGGACCATTTGATTGTTGGGACCCAACAGGTACAAAGATTAATTATTCTTGGAGAACTCAAAAGACAAGCGACATTATCTTATCTGATATTGAAGCTGTTTACAATGGTAATTATGAAGGTCTAACAGATGACCAAATTGCAAGTTACAAGAACAAACTTCATATCGTTACACTTGGCGAGGTTGAGGGTGTTAGAATTACTAACTATTCTTTAACAGACCAATTAGACCCAGATACTGGCAAGTCTATGTATGCTCCAGGTGGATACATTATCAAAACACAAGAGTTAGGAGATAACAAAGGTGTTGTTGATAGTGCAATTTCTAGCGGTCTTTCAGCTATCAAACTTGGTCTTGCTGCTGTTAAGGATAACCCAGACAATCCACTTGATATTATGCAAACTGGTGGTTGGGTAGGTCTAACCGATAGCAAAGTTTACAAATGGAATAATTCTGTAAGTGGTTATGTTGAGAAAGAGTATCCTGCTAACAAACCTAACGAGAAAGTTGGTGTGTTCGTATGGAACCCAGTTGCAGGTGCAAATACTTATGAAGTTCAAATCTACTATGTAGCTCCAGATGCTGAATATGGCGATTGGGTACACACTGAGAGAGTAAGAGAGACAATCTATGCTCTACCAGAAATTGAACAATGTAAGAACGAGGGATATTACTTCTTGAGAATATTCCCAATGCATACACAAATGGGTAATATAGAGGAGATGACTCCTAATTACTTCACTGCAGATTATATTGACACAACTAGACACGAGAGAGTAAGAGTTCCAGAAGCTCTAACAATCTTCGGTAGTGGCGATATTCAATGGAACTATGGAAATACTTACAATGATATCGGTAGTTACAGAGTACAATTCAACTACGGTGCAGATGGTCTTGCAACAGAGGTTATTGCAGAGACTGGCACTGATAGCTTCGTTCCAACACTTGATTTAGGTGCTGGTAACCAAAATGGTACAGTAGAGATTTCTATTAAGGCTGTTGCTGTTAGCGGTAATGGAATGCTTAATAGTGAATATTGTACTTCAGTTAAAGTTACTCGTCTTGCTGACCCAGATATGAGACTTGTTAATGGTGTTCTATACTGGGGTAATGTAAATGGTAGCGACCCATTAACAGCTACTGAATTCCAAGAAGACGACAAAGAAGTAGAAATTATTGATAAAGTAGATGGCGCAAGTACTTACGCTACTTACTTACAATACTTCACAGATATCACAGAATATGATGCTAGTTATAGAGCAATCTATGATGAAATGAAATTCACTGTTGGCGAACATACCTTCAAGACAATGTTCCAAGGAACAGGTGGTAATGAGGGAACAACAATGGATGGTAGTGGAGACTTCTACATCTCATCTAACACAATTTCATTAACTGCTACTAAACTAAAAACTCCAATCATTAACAATGTAACTCATTCCTTCGCAACAGGCTCAAGCGAGAATATGGTTGAGTGGGAACTTGATGAGGATGCTAAAGGTTATAGAATTAGAGTATTCTCTAATGTGCCTCATCCAAAGGGATATCCATATTATGAGAAAAATGTTTCTATGGAAGTTCTACAAGGACTATTAACTAGTGGTGCTACTGATAATCCAAACTTCTTCGTTGAAGAGAAAAATGGTAGAACATCAGTATACTTCAAGTTAAATCCAGTTATTAGTGATTATGAACTATCTTCTAATCCAAGAGGTGGAGATATTTATATCTTCGTTCAAGCTCTAGGTTCAGGTCTAAATATTGATGAGGAAACTCAAGGTCAAGACCTATCAGAGAGACCAGGAACTGACCCATTATATCTAGCAAGTAGTTACTCTACTCCTGCTTCAGTGGGTGTTCCACCAGACCCAATAATCAAAGGATTTAATGAGAACACTGGTATTCTTGAATGGGTAATGGAAAGCGAAACTCCATATAACATTAAGATTAATTCTTCTTATGAAGTTGCAAATATAACTGAAGAAGAATTGAATTACTGGAAAGCAACTGCAGATAAGTTTACTTATAGAGATGGTAGTATCCACGACCAAGATAAACAATATACTGCATATCCAGAAATCGTTAATAGAGTTGTTGAGGTTATGTCTTATGATGTAGACCCTAGCGACTCAACAAAGAATATTTATCTATTAAAGGTATATGACACTATTGTTCTAACCGAAAGAGATAATGATGGAAAAACTCCATTATCTTATCAAGTTAAGACAATTGGTACAAGTTACAGTCTATCAGTAACTGCTATGACCTTCGTTGATGGAGACCCAATCTTCGCTTCAGGTACAGTTAGTCTAAGTGGTTCTGCTAGAAGATTCCAAACATTTGGTGCCGGTGATGGACACATCAATAACCCATACCAAGTAAGTAGTCTAGCACAATTACAAGCAATTTCTAACTTCACAACTAGCGCATTTGTAGTTACTCAAGATATTGACTTCATTGATGGTCAAAACAATCAAAATCACTGGAGAGCAATTCCAACATTCGAGGGTGTAATTGATGGTAGAAACCATAAGTTAGAGAACTTCGCAGTTATTGCTGTAACTGGTAGTAATGGAATTACTGATATTATGTCTTTATTTGAGACTAATAATGGTACAATCAAGAACTTAACAATCAATATTTCTGATAAGAAGATTTCTTATAATGGCACAACAGATGGTGTAAATGTTGCAACAGTTGCAATTAATAATAACGGTACAATTGATAATGTTAATGTAACAGGTACAATTGAAGTCTTACCAGTTGGTAGAGGTGGCTATAATATCACAACCCTTGCTGGTGGACTTGTAATTAATAATAGCAAGACTGCTACAATTACCAATTCTAGTGCAACAGGTATGAATATTTCTGCTCTTGATGATATGGATGACTTCGTATCTGTCGGAGGTATTGCAACTAATAACAATGGTATTATCACTAATACTTACTTTGATGGTTTCTTATTAAGTAATAGAGTTGGTGGTATCACTGCTAAGAATGCTGGTTTGATTGATAGATGTTATGTAACAGAAGACTCTATTATCAATGTAACCAACAAGAGTTCTTCTTCTAGTACTCTAAAGGGTGCAATTGCCGGTGGTATTAGTGCAGTTGTTGAATATAGTAGTATTCAAGGACTAGATAGAGCACAAGTTACTAATTCTTATAGCTTGGCAACTATCAGAGTTACTAAGGCTGGTGATGCTAGTGCAGTAGGTTACTTGGTTGGCGGACTTGTTGGTAGCTTAACAGCAAGTAGCAGAATTGAAATCACTAACTGTTATGTAGTTGTTAAGATTGTTAAAGATGTAGTATCTGGAAGCAGTATCAAAGTATACGAGATGTTGCCTCAAACATCATTGGTTGTACTAAAAGATAACTACTATATTGTTGAGAAATGTGAGCTAACTAAGGCTGATGCTTCTCTAGATGCAGATGGCTGTAAGTTACTTGCTGATGCTACAGCACTTAAGTCTAAAGTTGCAACTCTAAAGGATAAAGAAAACAAGCAAGTTTATGTAGTTACAGATACCGATTATCCAACACTATATAAAGGCGAATAAAATCAAATAAACAAGCGGATTTTGGGAGTAATCCCAAAGTCCACTGGCTTGTTTAAATTATTAAATTTATTACAATGAAAAAACTATTTTGACTGGAGAAAATTTAACTTTATACGGTCAAGAAAAATACTACTACTTTGTAGTGAAAACTATTACTAATTTTTAAAGGACAAAACGGAGAAATAACAATGTGGGTATGTGTTTGTATAATATTGTATTTTGCCTTCTTCAAATAAAAGGCAAGTAGAAGCAAAGATGGAAAATTACACCACATATAATTAATTTCAAAAGAGAGATAATTAATGAGATTTTATAGACTAGAGAAACCTAATTATTTCAAGATTTGGTCTTATGCAATTTTCAAAGCTCTAGCAATAGCACTTATTTTAACCGTACTTATGATGTTAATTGCAGGGTATAAATTTATGATTGTTTCTTCAGGTTCTATGACACCAACATTACCTCTAGGTAGTCTGGTTATCGTTACTCCTTGTGAGTATGAGGACCTAGAATGTGGAGACATTGTTACAATGAATGCGGGAGGAATATTCTTAACGCACAGAATTGTAGGTAAGTATGATGCAAATAATATTTCAAGCAAAGGTTACCTAACAGCAGAAGAATTCCCAGAGGAATACGAGAAGCAACATTGGTGGGTAACAAAGGGTGATGCAAGTGATACAATAGACGGTCCACTTGATGATGAAATTGTTGGCAAAGTTTATGCTGCTCACGCTTTTGGCTGGGTAGGAGATTGTGTAAGATATATAAGAGCTAATTATCAAATGCTTATTATATTACTAGTATTACTAGGTGCTTTCATAACAGTTATGGACTGGTTGAAGAGCAAAATGGTAATAGATGACATTGAAGTATACGAAACTGAAGAAGATGAGGAGTAAAAGAACATAATGGAAAATATAAAGGAGAGAAAGTATTACAAAGGCTTTATTGCAGTGCTAATGATAGTGCTTCTTTCCTGTTGTATTTTCATAGGTTCTGTACTTGCTTGGCTGACAGATAGAGATATACATAGAAGTGAAGATATAATTGTGATTGGTGCGGTAGACTTCGATATTTATAATGGTAATACCAAGATAACAACTATCAAACACGAGTCGGAAGAAGCTGGTGGAGTAACAATTGTTAGTCCTACAAGCAAACCGGTTGAAGTGTTAGGCGGTTCAACTATTCGTGATATTGACTTGACTATTCGTAATACTGGGACAGTTAGTGCCATTATGCGTATAACTTTCACAATTTATTATCTTGATGCTAATGGGGATAGATGTCCTTGTATACTAGCTTCAACTTCAACTTTTGATAATCATATTAGCATTACAAATAGCGGTTGGGTTAACGACTTCTCAAATATTACAGACAATGTTGAGGGGGAGAATACCGCAGTGGCTGGTTATAGTTACTATAATAGCCAAATTCACCCATATACTATTAGAACTGCACACAATTTAACAGGCGAAATTACAACACAAAATGTAACCGCACACGCAGTTCCAGTAATAACACAAATGTTAGTTCCAGAGAGCCAAAAAAACACCACTTATTATATTGAAGTAATCGAGGTAGATGGCGTGGCTTATTCTGGTAATATATACCAAGAAGACACTCGCAAAGATGGCGAATATGATGTACCAGTTCAGGCTTATCCTTTTGGACATGTAGAAGATTTGCCTATTGCGTGGACTGCTTGGAGATAATAAGGAGGGGTAGATGCAGATAGCGCCTAAGAAAAAGCGTATAAGCAGGATATACCAAGTGATTGGTATAGCTCTTTTATGCGTTCTAACAGTCTATCTGTCTTATACTGCTACTTCTGCTTGGTTTTTGGACGAAAGTATTACATCTAATGGCAAACCTAATATTATGGTAATAGGTACAGTGGACTTAGATGTTCGTTCAAATTTCAATTTCTATAACTTAGTCTTAGCGCCAGATACTTACTATACAACTTATACCGAAAATGGTGTACCTAGGTCGTATGGAACTTATCTAACAACTAGCGAAGACAATGATGTTCAAACTATTTATGTAAGAACCAAATTTACAACCAATCGAACTGAATTAACACTTCATTTCGAGGGAAATATAACAACTAGCACTAATTATAATGCAGCCAATGACCTTAATAAATGGTATCTACATACAGATGGATATTATTATTATATAGGTAGTATTGGAACAACACCGGTTGA
>JAZLDP010000175.1:0-1749 GCA_045614835.1 Clostridia bacterium
AATTTTAATAATATCAATAGTGGAAAAGCCGGAATATAAGTTGGTATAGTCTGCGGTTTTGTCTTGACAATATAGGGTATTTTAGATAAAATAAATGTGGATATATTTGTATTATGCAAAAATCAAAAAAATAAATAAAAATAGGAATAATTTATGATTCAAGTAAATAATTTATGTGTACAATTTGGTAGTAATAAACTTTTTGACGAAGTTAATTTGAAATTCACAAAAGGTAATTGCTATGGTGTTATTGGTGCTAATGGTGCTGGTAAATCAACATTCTTGAAAGTATTGTCTGGAGAACTTCCTGCACAAAAGGGTGAAGTTGTTATTTCTCCTAGAGAAAGAATGTCCGTTCTTAACCAAAACCAAGAGGCTTTCAATGACTTTACTGTAATGGATACAGTATTGCAAGGACACAAAAGATTAGTTGAAATAATGAAGTTAAAAGACGAACTTTATGCTAAACCAGACTTCAGTGAAGAAGATGGTATGAAAGCAGCCGAACTAGAGGGTGAATTTGCTGAATTGGGCGGTTGGGAAGCAGAGAGTGATGCTAGTACTCTTCTTAATGGTATTGGTGTAGATAGTTCTCTACATTATGCTATGATGGGTACATTAGATGCTCCTATCAAGGTTAAAGTACTTCTTGCTCAAGCATTATTTGGTAATCCTGATATCTTAATTCTTGATGAGCCTACAAATAACCTTGATATCAAGACTGTTAAGTGGCTTGAAGACTACCTTATTAACTTCGAAAATATACTTATTATCGTATCTCACAATAGACACTTTCTTAATAATGTGTGTACTCATATTTGTGATGTAGACTATGGTAAAATTAACATTTATCTTGGTAACTACGATTTCTGGTATGAGACTAGCCAATTGCTTCTAAGACAACAAAAAGAAGAGAATAAGAAGATGGAAGCAAGAGCAAAAGAACTTCAAGACTTTATTGCTAGGTTCTCTGCCAATGCAAGTAAAAGTAGACAAGCAACTAGTAGAAAGAAGGAGTTAGAGAAGTTAACTCTTAATGATATCAAACCAAGTAATAGAAAATATCCATACATTAATTTTGCTATGGAAAGAGAAGCAGGAAACGATATTCTTATTGTTGAAAACCTTACAAAAGAAGGCGTTTTTGAGAATGTTAGCTTTACTGTAAATAAAGGCGAAAAGATTGGATTTGTTAGTGATAAAACAACTACGCTTAGTGCTTTGTTTAATATTATTGCTGGAGAAGATAAAGACTATACTGGTACAGTTAAGTGGGGTAAAACAATCACCTATTCTTATCTGCCACAAAACTTCAACTCTTACTTTGATGGTGTAGACTTATCTTTAGTTGATTGGCTTGCACAATTCTCAAAAGAGAAAGAGCAAACTTTCGTTCGTTCTTGGTTAGGTAGAATGTTGTTCTCCGGACAAGAGGGGATGAAGAAGGCTAAGGTTATCAGTGGTGGTGAGAAAGTTAGATGTATGCTTGCTAAAATGATGTTAACTTCTGGCAACTTACTTATCTTTGATGAACCAACTAATCACTTAGACCTAGAGAGTATTACTGCACTAAATAAAGGTTTAATTAATTATAAAGGCAATTTACTGCTTACTTCACACGACCAAGAACTTATGCAAACTGTATGTAATAGAATTATTAAAATTACTGATAAGAAAGTATTTGATAAGGCTATCACATATGATGAATTCATTGAAATTGATAACTAAAATAAGTATTATTCAAAGAAT
>JAZLDP010000176.1:0-2132 GCA_045614835.1 Clostridia bacterium
TTATAAGCATTCATTAAAGTTCCAAAGACTCCACCAGCAATAGCTCCACCGCCAATAATATTTCCTTTATTAGCAACATTACTAATTGAAGTGAATATACCCGCATAACCATTTACGCCACCTATATAATTACTTTCAGGATTAGCGTTATTATTAATAGTTATATCTCCTAAGTTGATAGATGCGAATATTTGACTTTCTTTACGACTTGATGCCTGTCCATACATTTCTCCTACAATTCCAGCGATATATCTTTTATGGTCTCCTACTGAGCCATCTACTGTAATATCTGTATTACTATATGAATATATGGTATATGAGCAATCACTATTTCCTACTATACCACCAATCTTATATGTGCAAGCCCCTTCTGATAAATCAGTAACATTGATAGTTGAAGTAACAGCGTTATCTGGAGAATCTTGTCTAAAGTCGTGCACACCATAGATTGAGGTACTATCAGCGGTAATAATACCATCTATTCTAGAATTAATAGCACAAGCAATAATTCCTAAATATACCTTATTTAGACCATTAGAAACTGACCTAGTCACAATAATATCTGTATTGGTGAATGTAATATTATTGATTAGTCCATTTTCTAAGTATCCGATTAATCCGAAACAAATTGAATTGTTTTGAACATAAGACATACCTACTTTCTCTGTACCTAAGTAATTAATTCGAGTGTCTTCATTCAGACATTCTGTAGCATCTAAGAATATGTTACTAAATGTAAATCCGTTACCATAGATATAACCTCTGAATATAGCAAGTGTTGGTGTAAATCTTGCATTGAAATCAATTGTGTTAGTACCTAATTCGTTATATACCATAAAGTATTTGTCAGCATAGTAGTTATTAGCAGATGTTGAAGTATCTACTATATAACCCCAGTCTGATGCTTTAGATATTACATAAGGGTCTTCCTTAGTTCCACTACCTTCTAAACTTGTTGTAGTTGGAAGGTCATTCCAATAATACTTAACATAGTCTAGATTAATCTCTACATTACCATATACATTGTATACAGTGATTGTATGAGTATTATTGATATCCCCTGTTTCGTTACCAAAGGCATCTTTCACTCTCTCTTCAATAGTGTTGATAGAAAGTGTTGTCTTAAGGTTAATGCCCTCAGTATAGTCTACTGATGGAGTTGGAGAATTACCAGTAACGGTATCTTGATTGATATCATCACCATCACCATAGATTTTTAGAACTGGTAGAGAATTACCTGCTACAATCTTCTCATCTATATAAGTGATATTGCCGTTAGTATCAAGTTTGTATTGTCTTACATTCTCAGTGTTAGTGATATAATCGAAATACTTTAGATTAATAGTATTAAGAATATACTTATTATCTGGATTCATCTTGATAGTAATATCTTGTGAGTTAAGAACCTTACTAGTAATATTAGTACCTGTCAATATGGTTGTACTTGCCACATTGTTCTCGAAGATTTCTTCTGGGGCAGATACTGTACCATTTTCGGTCAATCTATCCTTAGCAAGACCTTTCTCAACAATTACATTAACATCGTGAATTGTAGCTGTATAGTCTGCGAAATATCTCTTCTCTCCAGCATTACCATAGTATGCCTTAGTTACAACTACGCTATCTAGATAATGATAAGTAGTCTCTCTGCTAGGTCTATAGATAGTAATAGTGTTTTCGTTATATGTGGTAGCACCACTATCTCTATAACCTAAGAAGGTATAGTTGGAATTGTGTGAGGTGAAGATATTTACAGTCTGACCATTGTCTACGAATACTTTGTTAACAGACATAAAGTCATTACCTAGATAATCAAATGGATATTCTAAGTTACCTGATTCACCATAATTATAAGTGATATTCTCTAAGATATAATTACCTAAATCTAGTACTTTGAATGATTGGTCTGTATCAAAGTATTGAGTATTGTAAGTAGATACATTTTGAGTAGTTGTATCTACTTCTTGGATTAGTGTTCTATTAGAATCAAGAGTTGCACCATCTTCGTAGCCACTAATCCATACATCTGGATAGTTTTCATATGAAGCATTGACATCTAAGATATTCATACTAACTTGAACTAACCATTGTTTAACAAGGTCTACAACATATTCACCACCAGTTTCGGTAGT
>JAZLDP010000177.1:0-12115 GCA_045614835.1 Clostridia bacterium
AGTGGAGGTGCAAGTAAACCTCGTAATGTAGCTTTAGATATAGCAACAGGTAAGTATATAGCATTTATAGACGCTGACGATAAAATAACGTTTGATTATGTAAGAAGAATATTACCAATGACTAAAGAAGGATACGATTATTTTTATATAGGGTTTATGTTCCACGGTAGAAGGATAATGATAGAAGATGAGCCACCTACTTGGAATTGTTGTGTATGGAACACAATATATAAAAGAGAACTAATAGGCAAAGAGAGATTTAATGAAGAATTGGTACTTGCAGAAGATTACGATTTTAACAAAAGAGTTAGAAAAGGTATAAGAGGTAATTTAACAAAAGTATTATATTATTACACTAACAACCCTAACTCATTAACAAAGAAGGCTAAAAAATGATAGATATAGTAATAACATACTTAAACCCTAATGATAAACAATGGATAGAAGATTATAACTATTGGAAATATAAAGAGATAAAAGAAGGTAAAGCTGATATAAATAATAGACAAGCCTTCGGTATAGAAAGAACTAGAGAGTGGGATATACTTAAATACTGGTTTAGAGCAATAGAGAATAACTGTAAATGGGTAAATAAGATATTCTTTATATGTCAAAACGAAAGACACGTTCCTGACTGGTTAGATAGAAATAACCCAAAATTAAGAATCGTATATCACGAAGAATATATACCAAAAGAGTTATTACCTACATTTAACGCTATGACAATAGGAACATACATAAGCAATATAAAAGATTTAGGAGAACAATATATATTATGTGATGATGATTACTTCTTCCTAAACAAGATAGAAGAAGATAGATTCTTTAAAGAAGGAAAACCAGTTCATCAGGATAATAGAGTTCCTTATTACTATTACAACAATACAACAACAAGTGATAGTGTATTCTTCCAAATATTAGACAATGATTTAAGGTTTGAAGAAAGATATATGACTAATAGAATTAAATATGGTTTCTATCATTTACCAGAAGCAAGACTAAAAAGTTTCGAACAAAAGATAATAAAAGAGAACGAACAAGAAATGTTAGAACACTTCGACAAGAGCAAGTTTAGACATAAGAGTAATTTGTGTTCTTATATATATAGTGATTTACTAAAAATATGTAATAAAGCAATACTAGGAGATCCATATAAGAATTGTTGCTACATAACATTAAAGAGTAGTGTTAATTTCAGTAAATACAAAAATGCTGATATAGTATGTTTCAATGATACGGAACAGTTAGATGATTATACAATAACAAAGATGAAGTTAATAAACTTCTTAAAAAGGAAGTTTCCAAATAAATCAACTTACGAAAGATAAGGAGGTGGAATAGTGGCTAACGAACAAAACTTAATACCTTTTACTGATAGAACAGAGAGTGAAAAGAGAGAAATAGCTATAAAAGGTGGTAAGGCTTCAGGAATAGCAAGAAAAGAAAAAGCCACTATGAAAAAGGTATTACTAGATATGCTAGATGAAGTAGGGGATAAAGAGAATAACCTTACATATAGACAACTAGCAACACTAGGACTACTTAAAGGTGCTATACAGGGAAATGCTACAAACTATAAGACAATACTAGAAGCAACTGGAGAAATAGAAGTAAATAGCACTACTCCTGACGTAGTAATCAAAGTAGTAGATAATACTGATTTAGAGAAGGCTATGTATGAGAAAGAGAATTGATTTAGAAACAATAAGCGAAAGAAATGATTACACAGTAGATAGATTTATGGAAGGAGGTTTAAAAATGGAGTTCATAGATATAGGTAGAGGTAAGTTCCTAGTAAGAAACTCTAACGGACTAATCGTAAATGAAAAAGAAAGATTAGAAATGGAGAAAGAAGGACTTATCATTAAAGACATAAAGAGCGATACTTGTCAAAAAGAAACAACTAAAAAGGTAAGCAAGATAAATAAGAGACTAAAAGAAATAGAAGAAAATAAAGAAGTTGAAGTAGATGATACTATCGAAGAAACAAATACAACTATATAATGATATAGTAAGTGAGGGTATACCTAACATATCAGTATTAGGATCTACTCAAAGTGGTAAAACCTATGACATATGTTTAGCTCTAATAGAGTATGCAAGAAGATTAAAGAACTATGAGATAGAACAACGTAAGTTAGGAAGCATACCAAGAGAATACATAGGTGCAATAGTAGGGTGGACTACTGACACAGTTAAATCAAATATAGTAGATAATATAGTAAATATCCTAGAGAACGAATACCACTTCAAAGAAGGTAAAGACTATATACTAAAGTTCGGTCAACAGGATAAATACATAGAACTATATGGTATGAAGTTTTACTTCTTTGGTTTCAATAACAAACTATCATTTAACAAGATACTAGGTAAACCTTTAATCTTTATCTGGATAGATGAATCAGCAAGAATATACGAAGGACAATTAAAGGATACCTTTGATGAATTCCCTGGTAGACAAATGAGTTATTCAGGACACCCTTATAGAAAAAGAATTGATAGTTTCAATGTAGAAGGAAACCAAAACCACCCTTACAAAGTAAAATACATAGATAATACTGACTGGAAGAAATATGTATTCTATCCATATGATAACCCTGTTCTAGATACACCTGAAAAGATAAGAGAAGCTGTTAATGCTTTTCCTGAAGGTAGTTTAAGAGAACAAAAGGTATTCAATAAATGGGTAATTGCTGAAGGTAAAGTATTTAACAAGATAAATGAGATAGACAATATAGATAAATTCATAATAAGAGAAATAGGAATAGGAATAGACTATGGTAGTGTAAACCCTACTACTTTTGTACCAATAGCACTAGCATATAATCAAGAAACTAAAAGGTGGTGCTTAATAAGATTACAGACTTATTATCACGATCCAAAAGTAGAGAACGATACACCTACAACTGAATACTATTCACTACAATTAAGATTATTCCTTTTACTACTAAAGGATAAATACCCAAACGTTCCTATAACTGAAGTCGTTATTGATAGTGAGGCTTCACATTTCGATAATAGACTTACAGTAGATAACATACAGCATAGCATTTCAAGAAAAGGTGCTGGTAGTGTAGACAATGGAGTTCAATACTTACAAAGTTTATTCTACAAAGACTATTTTTACATATACAACCAACCTACAATAAGATATTTCTTACCTAATGGAGAATATGAAGAAGCTAATAAAGACGAGAGCTTAATAGAGTTCCAAAGTTATCAGTATGATAAATTAAAAAGTGAAGTATCTGGAACGAACTGTTATCTAAAAGAACTCGACCACTCAATAGACGCAACAAGATATATCCTGGAATTATTTAAAGACACTAATAGAAGTCCAATAGTATGATAATCAGGTGCAAGAAAACAAAACGCTTCTTATGTGAAATAGAAATTGAGAATTACCTATCAAATCTAGAGAAGTTAGGAATAAAACAAGAGATACCTTTAAGGATAACTTGTATATGTAAGAATTGTAAAAAAACTGAAATATATGATATATACAAAAATCATTACATTTTTATAAAAAATAAAGACTAGACTTTAGAAAACTATAAAAGTATATGATATATTATAATTAGAAGTGCAAACAGGACTATCTGTCGCTGTATGAAGCATAGTGTTTTAAACGACCTATGCTTTTTTTGTTGGAGGGTATATGAAGAAGAAAAACTGGAAACTACACCTTTACTATAACGGAGTTCATATTAAGACTTTAACAATAGATGAAAATACAGCACCAGCAGAACACGTTTACTTCATTAAGGTAATTGGTAAAAAGAGCTTATTTGGATCTAACCTATTAACTATTGCTGTTAGACCAAAAATATTATTAGACAATAACGAAAAAACAAAGAATACCTATTGGGGAGTAATCTTTGAGAGAGGAGTTGAGATTAAGTGAAGGGAAGAATAAGAAGTGATATCTTACAAAGTCCACACATTAAAGTAAGAGCAACTATCACACAACCAGGAACAACAAATGGTAAACCTAACATAAAAGAGGAATACAAATATGTATTACCACCAAGTGCTAAAAAGATAGCAAAGTATATCACTAATCAAATATTCGGTAGTGATTTAATGACACAAACCGAAGGACTAGATATAAACTGGCTAACACCAAGTTTATCAAGTGCTTTAGAACAAGCTATATATGATAAAGAAGCATTTATCTATATACATAAGTATAGAAACAAAGTATATCTAGAAAACCTAAACAAATGTGAAATACACGACCTAAAACAAGAATACGACCAAATAATCAGTTGTAAGTTATATGAAGATTTCGAAATAGAAAGACAAAAGTTCACTTTAGAAAGATTTATCCAAATAAATGAGGACGGAACTTCTACAATAACTTGTAAGGCTATGGAGAAAGATAACGATAAATGGCAAGAAATACCTTTAAGTAGATTCAATGCTATAACTGATAACGATTATATGGAGATATATAACCTACCTTACGAAGTAATCGTAAATGTAGATATAGGACAAGAGTTCTTCAAAGACAGTGAGAAATTACTAAATGAAGAAATGATCCTATTAAATACTCTTGCTGAAGAAGTAGAGAAAACAAAGACAAGAGTAATAACTACTCAACATTTCCAAAGTGGAGATATAGTGGCTAACTGGAAACCAAGTTCAAATATGTATGAAGTAAAGACTTTAGAGGTAAACAACCTACAAGACTACTTCACATTACTTCCAGGAGACAAAGACCACTTTGTATTCCAATTCTTACAGGGAGATTTAAGAGTAGAAAGTTATGTAAATGCTTTTAAGTTCTACGATTATCAAATAATACAAATGGCTAACTTATCAGTTGCTACTTTTGGATATGAAAAAGATACATACCAAAATACAACTTCAGTTGATTTAAACGCAAATACAACTGAAATGACTATTGAAGCAATAAAGAAACAAATAGAGCCTCAAATAAATCGACTAATAGCAAATATAGTTAAACTTCAAAAAGCAATAGGAGTTCAAGAAAATGCTATTCCAGAAGATTTAATCTGGGACTATGGAGATAATGAAAAACTAGACGATATGAAGAAACTACAAGTATTACAAGCCGTTCAAAGAACAACAGGAGTTCCTTATAGCGTAAGAAGTAAGATAGTTAGTCCAATTCTTAATAAGTTAATAGATGAAGATATAGACGCTGATACATTATTCAATGATTATCAAAAAGAAAGCGAAGATTTAAAAATAACTTATGAAGAAATCTAGTTATGTAGACGAGAAAGTATTTAAAACAAACGAAAAAATAACAAAATTACAAAATGAAACAAAAGAGTTATTCTTCAAATGCTTATTAAGAGGAGAAGATGAAAACTACTTCAAGAAACAATTAGATAAGATATGGGGAAAGATAGACTATTCCTTTATGCAAGATGACATAGAAGAATATGTCTACTTGATCCATAAATACAACTATGAAATAGCAAATGTAGAACTAACCGAAGAAGAAATAGATAGAAAACAAAATTATGCTTTATATCTAGTAGCTCTTGGTCTAATAATGACACAAGAAGATAGATTTAAGAGATTAATAAATCAACAATACGAGAGAACTAAAAATTCTCCAGGATATAAGAATAATAAGACTGAATACTTAAAACAAACAGTTCCTAAATACAATTCTCAAACAGTTCCATATTTCAGTAATGGCAAACCTATAAGACAAGTTAAATTAAGCACTTATACGGCTATGGTAGAGAATACTAACCTAACAAAAAGTGCTTGGAATACAACTTTAAATGACGCTGACTTGTTAGGTGCTGAAAAGTTCTATATACCGTTCCACCCTTTTAGTTGCGAACATTGTAGAGCATATCAGGGGAAGATATTAAGTAGAGATGAAGTAATGGAACATTTAGGAATAGATGAAGCACAGAAAGGGGAATTGCTACACCCTAACTGTAAATGTTCGTTATTGATTTATTGGGGAGGTAAAATAGATAACCCTTATAAATATAGTGAAGAAGAATTAAACGAACAATATGATATAAGACAAAAGATAAACAGCCTAACTCTTAAAAAGAGTGAACTATTAACTGATAGAAGAATCTATCGAGAAATGGGAGCTGAAGATGAAGTAGATGAAATCAACAAGAAGATAAGAGGAATAAACAGCAAGATAAAAGATTATCAGGCACAACTACCAACCGAAGAAATGAGGAAAGAGGTAGTGGCAATAAATAGGTAATAGACCAGTTCCGTGAACGTCTTTAAACTTTACGTGTTCCAGATACTTCTTATAATTCTAGACAAATAAGGAGGATCAATTTATGGATATTTCAAAATATCTAACAAATAAGGATATCCAACTATCCAATGAAGATATTAACTTCGAAAAGTTGGAAAAAGATATTAGAAAAGGATATGTTCCTAGTGAAGAAGTAGACAATGCTAGAGAAGAAGCATTAAAAGAAGGAACAAGTAAGTTCACTGAATTGGAATCTAAATATACTTCTCTAGAAAAGAACTACACAGCACTAGAACAAAGAAATACTGAACTATCTAATTCTAATAGAGGTTTAAAACTTCAAAACGAAATGATTAGTCAGGGGTTTAAACCTGAATACTTTGATGAAGTAGTTAAACTACGTAATTCGCTTTATGCTGATGAAGAAGATGACAATAAAGCAATAAGTGGAATAAAAGAGAGATTTAGTGCAACATACTTCCCAACAAAAGATGAGCCTAAAGCACAACCAAATATTCCAGAAGAAACGAAGTTTACTCAACAACCAAGTATTCCTGTGAGTGAAGTAAATATCACTAGAAAAACAAGTATAAAAGATTTATTCAAAAAATAGGAGGAAATTAAAATATGGCAAACTTTTCAATAGGACTTGATTTACAAGGTTTAGTAAAGAAAGTTTACAAAACATTAGAATACGAAAGTTCTTTCTATAAAATGTTAAATGACGCATATATAGGAGAAGTTCGTAATACTGGAACACCAGTAATTGAGGTATTAAACTCAAACGCATTAACAATTAACGTAAGAAGCACTGAAGAAATCGCTAGTGCATTAACACCAACTCTAGCAACTTATACACCAGTAAAAGTTGATTTAACTGAATTACCAATGGACTATTCAGTAAGAGTACCAGTTCTAGTTATGGGATCAGGAGTAGAAAATGCTATTGCTGACGCTATCGACCAAAAGAACAGTGCTGTTGCAAAAGCTATCGATACTTATGGTTTTGGAAAACTTGCTACTGACGTAGTAGGAGAAGGGCTATGGGCTCCACAAGACCAAGCAGGATACATTACAGCATTAAATAACTTAAAAGCAACTTTATTCAACAAAAATGTTTATGAAGGATATAGATTAGGTTTAAGTGCAACTGAATATGCTAACCTAGTATCTGCTTTAACTTCAATTCTTAAATATGAAACTATGACTGGAGTTGAAGGTGTAGACCGTGGAGTAGTTGCAAATGCTTATGGTATCGAAATATTCCCTATCAATGATAACTATTTAGACGGAGAAATTGGATACTTCTTCAACCCTATTGCTGTTGTAGGAGACGCTTTCTTTGATAGTTTCGTTCAATACAACGGAAATTATCCTGGTTTCCCTGGATACTTCGTAATCGAAGGAAACATTATGTTTGGTGCTGAAGTTGTAAAACAAGACGCTATCGTTAAATTGGTAGAAAATCCCTCAACAAGCGCCTAAATATACGATAACACTAGATAATAACCCTAGTGATACGCCACAAAATATAACTGACGCTAGTATGTTCTCTTACGTTAATGACGTAATAGACGCACTACAAGATGAAGTGGAAGGCGCAACAATGAAGGTTATAACACCTGGAGGAACTTATGTAGGAATAGCACTTGCTACAAGTGAAAACGGTTTTGATTTTACTAGTGATGATGAATTAACAACATTTAGTTTCTCTAGAGAAGATGAAGAAACAATAACATATACTGATATTTCTTAAAGGAGGTTGAAATATGACTTTCTTTACAAGTGATGATTTTGAAGAAAAGTATGGTATCGAAATACCTGATACTGATAATTGGAAAATAGAGGCTGTTAGTGAAATGATATTTTCACAAATAGGTTTAACACGTAGAGGTGCTTGGGATAATACAAGTGTTCCTGATCCAGTTAAACAAGCCTCTATGGAACAATTAAGATTTATGTATGAATATGATATTCCAGTAATTGATTACAAAGGCAAAGTAGAGGCTGGTGCTATGAAGAGTGAGTTATCAACTGACTATTCTACTCTAGCGTTAAGAATACTTGCTAATAATGGTTATCTTTATAGAGGAAACCCAAGTAATCAAAATATGTCTTTGAATATGACTTGGAGTGAATAATGTTTTTAACTAATGGTATGAAGGCTACTCTTATTCAAAACAATAGGAGTGCTAACTATAATGATCCTTATGACGACCAAGATAAAAAGAGTGTAGACATAGTTGTATGTCCTTACAATGTAGACCAAGCAATTCGTTTCGGTATCTATACCATACCAGAAGCAAAAGGATACTTTGTATTAAAAAACACTGTGGACGTTAAAGAAGGAGACCAAATAGTTTTTAATAATATTACATACTCTATATTAGACGTTCAAGATAATTGGATATGGAATAAAATTGCTAATTACATAGTAGCTGTAAAATGAGCGACTTTGTAGAAATTGATTTCACTTGGATAAAGGAACTACCTGAAAAACAAATTAAAGGTTTTGAAAATGAAGTAGTATATAGAACAGCACGTATGACTTTAGACTTTACTATACCTCATATTCCATATAGAACTGGGGATCTAAATAAATCATCTCTAGCGTTTGGAGTTCAGGGGCAAAATATGGTTTATAGTTTAGGTGCTGGAGTAGATTATGCAAAATATGTATGGAACTACGACCAAAATAATACTAATTGGACTAACCCTCGTTCATATTCTAGGTGGTTTCAAACCGAGTTTAGAAATCAAAGAGAAACAATACTTAATAATGCTGTTTCGACAAGTTATAAAAATTGGAGTGATTAGATGACTGACAGTGATATCAAAAACAAAAATCTAGTTCTAATTGATTACTTATCATCAATTATCCCTAATTACAAAATCAAAGCTGAATATTCAACAAACGATAATGACACTAAAGTTATTGTAGTTCAAGAAACTTCAGGAGAGAAAGTAGTATTCTTCGATAACGATAATGCTTTATTCAATTATTACAATATAGAGATTTTTGGAGATAACATTAAAGATGAAAAAGACACTTCAGTAGTAATTGGTAATTTAATAGGTAAATCTATACTTCATACATACTTAAATCAAACGTGGCAACTAATTTTCAAGCAAATAGCAAACCCTAGAACAATAGAATATATGGATATAAGACGTGTTGCTTATACTTCTACTATGAAACTAATTGTTAATAGGGTAGATAGGAGGGAAAATGAATAACTGGTTTATTTCAAATAGAGATTTAATCAAAAACTTATGTGTAAACACTGGAACAAGTTTAAGTCCAACTTGGACTCAAATATGCACTGCTAGTGAAATCGCTATTGATACTGACCTAGAAGAAAAAGACTTCTATGTATTCTGTGATTCTTTACAAAGAAAGATTATCACAGGTGCTAGTGTAGTTCTTTCTGGAACAATTAAACTAGACGTTAATAACGCTGGTGTAATTGATTTATTAGGAGACGTTCATAGTTTAATAGCTAGTGGTACAATATCACAATTCAACAACAAACAAATAAAGTTTGATTTACTAACTTCAGTAAGTGCAAACGTATTAACTTATACTACATATCAAGCACAAGCCACTCTATCTTTAAGTGATTTAGGTGGAAATGCTGAAGATGAAAGTGAGTTCGGTTTCGAAATGACTTTAATAGGAACAGCAACAGTTGCTAGTTCTTAATTAGAAACCTTTAGGGTAGGTGGAAAAACCTACCTTTTTTTATACGAAGGGAGGGATAAATAATGAATAATGCTGAAGTATTAATTACTTTTAAAGGCGATAGTTCAAGTGTAGAAGAAGCTAGTAAAAATATAGGCAAAAGTTTAGACAGTGTAAAAACTAAAGGACAACTTGCTCTTGCTGGTTTAACAGCAGCTATGGATAAGTTCACTATAAACTTTGTAAGTGGTGGAATCGCTTATAACGCACAAATAGAAACATACCTTACTAGATTAACTACATTAACAGGATCAGCCGAAAAAGCAAATGACGTTCTAGAGCAAATTAAAAAGGACGCTTTAAAAACTCCTTTTGACGTATCAAGTTTAACACAAGCCGAAAGTTTATTACTATCAACAGGTTTAAGTGCAGAAGAAGCTAGAGGAGATATCCTAGCACTAGGAGACGCTGTTAGTGCTTCTGGTGGAGGTAATGCTGAACTTCAACGTATGGCTGTAAACCTACAACAAATCAAGAACGTAGGTAAAGCTAGTGCGTTGGATATTAAACAATTCGCTTATGCTGGAATTGATATCTATGGACTACTTGCTGACAGTATGGGAATCACTAGAGAAGAAGCAAGTAAAATGGATATTACTTACGAAATGTTATCCAAAGCCTTACAACAAGCCTCTAATAAAGGTGGTAAATATTATAAGGCTATGGAGAAACAAAGTGAAACCTACGCTGGTGCTATGAGTAATCTTAAAGAAAGTTTAGAAGTTCTTAAAGGAGAAATAGCAAAAGACTTATTCAATGCAATTAAAAAGATTATTCCTGTATTAACTAAAATGTTTGACTGGTTAGGTAAAAATCACAAAATAGTAAAAGCAATAGCGATTCCTTTACTTGTATTCTTCAATACAATAATGTTATGGTTAGGTATCCAAAAGATAATTGGAATAATAAGTGCATTAAACGCCGTATTACTTGCTAACCCTGTTATGTTAGTAGTGGCTTCAATACTTGCTTTAATTGCTGTAATTGCTTACCTATGGAATAACTGTGAAGGGTTTAGAAACTTTATCATAGGTGCATTTAACATAATTAAGGCTGGTTTCTTGGCTGTATATAATCATATAAAATCAAGAATAATGCTTATTATTGGAATAATTAAAATATTAATTAATACATTTAAAAATATAATCAAAGCCGTTGCTGACGTTAAAAAAGGAATAGATGAAAAGTTCCAAGAAATAGGAAAGTTTATTGACGGAGTAGTTGAAGAAATCAAAAAGAAGTTTGACTGGTTTGATGACTTCGTTAATATAGGTAAAGATTTAATTGAAGGAATCAAAAAAGGTGTCAAGAGTGCTTGGAACGGTGCTAAAGACTGGTTTGGTAAACAAGCAAACAGTATTAAAAACGTTTTCAAGTTTGCTTTTGGTATTCATAGTCCTTCAAAAGTTTTTGCTGATGAAATAGGTAAAAATATGGTACTAGGAATAGAAGTTGGATACAAAAAAGAATTACCTAGTTTACAAAAAATGATTAATAGTAGTTTCAATTTAAGTCCAACTTTAACAGGAACAGCAAATACTCATTTAAGCCCTAATATAAATGTAGTAGTAAATAACAATATGAAAACTGATCCACTAGGTCAAGTAGTAAATAGAGTAAAGACCTTTAGTGGTGGTGCTAAAAATGATTATAACTATGGATATGGAGGTTAGGATATGAAAATATATATCAATGGAGTAGAAGTTCTATGTGATAGTGATATTACAATAGAGCAAGAGTTTAAAAATACTTCATCAGTTATATTGAATAATGTTTATCCAGCCAGTTGGGAAGTAGATAAAGATTATGTATCAAACTTTTACTTCCCTCCTAGTTATGCTATATGCACTATATATAATGAAAATGATGACTTAATATTTAGTGGAGTAGTTAAGAATACTGGAGAAATAGAATTAAACCCTAGATATCCTCATTTTTGTAATATACAAGTAGTTGATTTCTCAACTTTCTTGAGTGAAGGTAAAACACTAGACTTTGTAATTGCTGATAAAACAATAAGTCAAGCTATTAATGAGGTAGTTAATTCTATATCTGGATATAACTTCCAAGTTGGAACAATAAACTTGGATAGTGCTAATGATCCAATGGGTGCTTATTCTACTTTAGATAAAACGGCTTATGACGTATTCCAATATATA
>JAZLDP010000178.1:0-7343 GCA_045614835.1 Clostridia bacterium
TGTTTATGGCGGACTTGGATAATAATTGTTCGTGTTGTATTATACTCTTATTACTTATGTGAAATTAAGATATTATTATTGACTAGCTATATGGTTATAATCTCACTGCTTTAAATGATAACAAAAAAATAAGTGCTAAAAGGTTTAGCACTTATTATTGTTCTTATTACATTTTTGTTAATGTTTTTTCAAGTGTCTTCATTATATGTCTTGAATAGAATGCAGACATACTTCTATATAGACTTGAGAAAGCATAATCTTGTTCATCTATGGTTTTAAAGTCTCTCATTGGATTGTTTCTAATGAAGTTTATAACATTAATTAGAGCATCTTTGCTATCAGACTTTAACATAGTATTAGGTACATTATAGACAAGTGTTTCAATAATCTCTGATGGCAATCTTTGGAAGTCCTTTTCCTTAAGTAGTATATTTTTAAGTATTAGTA
Organism: Clostridia bacterium; assembly: GCA_045614835.1. GTDB lineage: Bacteria > Bacillota > Clostridia > Christensenellales > UBA1242 > UBA11490. Next base: position 448 of record JAZLDP010000178.1, read on the forward strand.
TTGTCTGTCTATACTTATCTTTGGTTTGTTTATTTTTCTTTTCGAAGTTCTCTAGGAATTTTTCTGGATACTCGATTTGAATATCATTACCACTATAGTAAACTAGGCCTCTAACATTTTTTTCATTGTAATAAGTAAAAGCAGGAATCACTTTAAAGTAGTATTCGTATTTCTTATTATCATCTATAATAGTAGACTTGTAACAAATCCCATATTTATCTTGCCAAATGATATTGTTATTATCGAAATGCTTTAAGGAAGTCTCAAACATTCCTTTTTTGATATCAGACAAAGAGATGTATAAATCTGGAATTTTATATTTCTTATCTTGATTTATTTTTAGTTTCTTTTGAAGAATATTTATTTTCTTTTTCTTTAGGTCTGGTTTATAGTTGTTAGGTTGATTGATTTCCATATATATACAAGTAAAAATATTATCATTACAATCAGTATTCAATATATGTTCATCATTAATATAAAAAGTAAAGTCTTCAGGAGAAAATAAAGATTTGTCGCTAAAAAACTTTTCTACAATCTCGAATAAATTATCCATAAAAGAAGCACGAACAGCATCTAGCTCATAAACTGGCTTAGTTTGTTTTAACTCATTTGCAATATACATACTTTTCTGCCTCCTACAAAATTATGGCTAATATTACCATATAGTATATATAATTATTATAAATTAATTCTATCATAAATATCTAAAAAAGTCATATATTTAATTAATTTTTTAAATATATGTTTTACAAATTATCATATAATTGCTATAATTAAATAGATAATAACTATTCGCAAAATACCATAAAATAATAGATTAGGAAATATAATGTGGAACAACAAAACTATTTTTTAAAGCGAGATGAAGAAAATATTCTAAAAGTTCGAGAGATTAGAAAGCATCTTCCTGTCTTCTGTGGCGAGTTTTTTAGAGGAATTGAGCAAGTTTCCTCACCACTAACAAGATTAGGATATGCACGAGATTTAAAGCTTTTTTTTGATTTCTTAGTAACTGAAACAGAGGAGTTTTATAATAAACCAGTTCTTCAGTTCACTCTTGAAGATTTGGATAATGTAACTTCAACACATATAGAAATGTTTCTAGAATATATTTCATTATATAAGGTTGATGGAAAAACCTATAAAAATGGCGAAAAAGCAAAATGTAGAAAACTTAGTACCCTAAGAGCTATGTTGAAATATTTTTATAAAAAAGATAAATTAAAATCTAATGTTGCCGCTAAGGTTGATACTCCAAAAATTCACGATAGTCAGATTATTAGATTGGAACTTGATGAAGTTGAAAAAGTTCTAAATCTAGCTGAAAATGGCAATGATATGTCCAAGATGCAACAAGGTTTTCATAAGCATACTAAAGTTAGAGATTATGCTATGCTATCACTATTTCTGGGAACGGGAATTCGTATTTCTGAGTGCGTAGGACTTAATATAGATGATTTTGATTTTAGACAAAATGCCTTTGTTGTTACTAGAAAAGGTGGAAACAAAGCAATTCTATATTTTAATGAAGAAGTATCTGATGCACTCCAAGCATATATTCTTGAAAGAGAAAAAATCAAAACTCAACCAGGTAGCGAAAAAGCACTATTTTTAAGTCTACAAAATCGAAGGATTACTGTTAGAGCGGTTGAGAAATTAGTTAAGAAATATAGCCAAATTATTAATCCTTTGAAGAAAATCACCCCACATAAATTGCGTAGTACTTTTGGTACAAATCTTTATCGAGAGACTAATGATATCTATATTGTTGCAGATTTCTTGGGACACAAGGATGTTAATACCACCCGTAAACACTATGCTGCAATTTCAGAAGATTTGAGGAAAAATGCTGCTCAAAAGGTTAAATTTAGAGATAACTAATTTTCGAAAATAAAATAATAAAACTAGAACAAATGTTTGACTTTTAAAATGTATTATGTTACAATTTGATATATAAGAATAAAGTATAATTAGATTATCAATATTTAATTATACTTTTTTATAGAAATTATATTGTGTTTAAGGAGCAAAAAATGCCTAGATATTCAAAAGAAGAGCAATTATATGACTTTATTAAAACTTATAAAAACAACAATGGTTTCCCTCCAACAATTCGTGAAATGTGCAAAGCTATTAAGGTTAGTTCTACTTCAACAATCTTCTATTATCTGAATAAATTAGAGAATTCTAACAAGATTAAAAAGAATCCTAATAAAAATCGTGCTTTAGAAATCGTTGATAACGAGCCTCAAATTGCCAATATTACAACAATTGCTGAGAATGTATCAAACCTAACAAGAATTCCTGTTCTAGGCACTGTAACTTGCGGAGAACCTATACTAGCTATTCAAACTAATGAAGAATATTTTATGGTTTCACCTACACTATTCAAAGGTGACAATCTATTTATGCTTACAGCACAAGGCGATAGTATGATTAATGCTGGAATATATGATGGAGACAAAATTGTACTTAGACAACAAAATAACGCTGATAATGGCGATATTGTTGCTGCTTTAGTAGAAGATAGCGCTACAATTAAAAGATTTTACAAAGAAAATGGTCATTATAGATTACAACCTGAGAATGACACAATGGAACCAATTATCGTAGATAATGTTACAATTATTGGTAAAGTTGTTGGACTAGTTAGAAAATTTTAAAAAAACAAAACAACCCTATTTTATGGGTTGTTTTTTATTTAGTATTTTTATATATTTCTATTATTTGTTCTACAATATTATTGTCATTTTGGATATCGAACCAATGAATGTCTTTATTTCTTTTGAACCAAGTAATTTGGCGTTTAGCATAGTTTCTAGTATGTTGTTTTAATTTCTCAATTGCCTCGTCTAGAGTTAAGTTGCCCTCGAAATAATCAACAATTTCTTTGTATCCGATACCTTTCATAGATTGATGAGTTTCTGGCCTATAGCCTAAGTCGTATAATTTTTTTACTTCATTAATAAGTCCATCTTGTAACATTAAGTCAACTCTAAGATTAATTCTATTATACAATGACTCTCTATCCATTGTAAGTCCAATTAATAAAGGTTTGTTAAGCAAAGGTTTTTCATCATTTTTGTGTTCGATAATTGATGTGTTGTTTTGAAGACAAATCTCTAGTGCTCTTATCACTCTAACAGTATCGTTCATATGAAGTTTTGAAGCACTATCAGGACTAATATCTTTAAGTTTATTATATAAATATTCTTTACCGAATTTGTTTAACTCATCTTCAAGTTCTTGTCTAAGTTCTTCAGAGTGAGTTGCACTACCATATGAATAATTTGAGATTAGGCTATCTATATAAAAGCCTGTTCCTCCAACAGCTATTGGTAGTAAATTTTTTGATTTAAAATCTTGTATAACATCTTTTGCAATAGTTCTGTAGTCAATTACATTGAAATCCTCATTAGGACTTGCAACATCAATTATATGATGTTTAATTCCTTGCATTTCTTCAATTGTTGGCTTGGCTGTTCCAATTGATAAATCCTTGTAAATATACATACTGTCGGCGTTAATAATTTCGGTCTTTAGAGCCTTTGCAAGTTCAATAGAAATTTTAGTTTTTCCAGTTGCAGTTGCGCCTAAAATTATTATACTATCGTACATATTAAACTATCCTTTTGAACCACTTCTCAATTTCTTTTCTATCTACTTCAACAACAATTGGTCTGCCGTGAGGACATAATAATATCTGACCTGGTTTTGATAATTCATTGATAAGTTTAGAAATTTCATTATTTGTTAATTTGTCATTGCCTTTTACAGCGCTTTTACAAGCTTTTTTTGCAAGATATTCTTTAATACTATTATTTTTTGAAAGTATAAGTTTATTGTCAATATCGGATAGTATATTGTCAAAAAACTCAGATAAATTGATATTATCGAATAATAATGGCACAGTAGAAACTTTAAAAGAATTATCTCCAAAAGCATCAATATCAAAGCCTAAATCTGTTAATGCAGAAAGATTTTCTAGTATAAAATTACTTTCGTTATAATTGGTATCTAGTACATAAGGTACCACTAGTGGTTGAACTGCAACTTGCTTCTTTTCTAGTTCTGAATTAAACTTATCAAATAGTAATCTTTCGTGTCCTGCGTGTTGGTCAATAAGTAATAATTTTGTGTCTTTTTCAATAAGTACATATGTATTAAATAATGTGCCAATATTTTTAAAATTATCTTCACTTAAGAAGGTGTCTTGTGTAGCATTATTCTTTGTGAAATTTTCAACTAATTCAGATAATTTATTTTCTGATTTTGTCTCGTTATCTTGCGCCATTAAATTATCTGTGGTTTTGTTTTGATTTACATTAAAATCAAAGGTAGAACTTGTAACAAATTGAACCAATTTAAATCCTTCATTTTCAGCATCTTTAACATTTTTTCTGAAGTCTTCTAGTTCTACATTTTGTTTATTGGTTTCATACTCTACTGTATCAGTCAATGCTATTTCTTTGATTTCTTCATCATTGTTATCAATAGATTCATCAACACTTTCATTAGTTGATTTTGTATCATATGCTGAACCAAAGTCTCTAACATCAACTAATTTTTCTTGATTAACAACTGGTTCTTCAGCATCTTCTGTAGTTATCTTCTTAGCAGAATTAACACCATACAATATGTTTAAAATTTCTGAATAGACAAGTCCAAAAACTGTATTGCTATCTTCAAATTTAACTTCAAGCTTGTTTGGGTGAACATTTACATCAACTTTATCTAATGGGATTTGTAAATGTAAGACAAAGAATGGGAATGTTCCTTTCATAAGGAAATTATCGTAGGCTTTGAATATTGAAGTTGAAATGGTTTGATTAATAACATATCTACCATTAATTACTAAGGTTTGATATGTTCTATTAGGCTTTGAATAAGTAGGTTTGCCTAGATATCCAGAGAACTTGAAGTCTCCCCTTTCAAAGCTAACTTCAAATATATTATCAACAATTCCTTTGCCATATATTGAATAAATGGCATCATATAGTCCTGTACCAAAAGAATGATATACAATTTTGTTATCGGCAACATATTTAATTGAAATGTTTGGATTGGCAAGAATTAATCTTGCAATATAATTGGTAATATCGTTTTCTTCAAGTTTTGGTTTTCTTAAGAATTTTTTTCTAGCAGGAATATTGAAGAATAAATCAGAAATTACAATATAAGTACCTGTTGTTGCACCGATAGGAGTTATTTCTCCCATCTCACCGCCACTTACTTTAACTTGATAACCTTCACTTGCATTTTCAGTTTTTGATGCAAGAGATATGTTAGATACTGATGCAATTGAACTAAGAGCCTCACCTCTAAAGCCTAAAGTACCAATAGAAGATAAATCTTCTACTGTTTTTACTTTGCTTGTTGCGTGAGCAAGAAATACTTTGTCAAAGTCATCATATTCAATACCGCAACCATTATCAGAAACCTTGATTTGAGTAATTCCTCCATCAAGTATTTCGATAACAATATTTGTTGCCCCTGCATCAATACTATTTTCTACTAGTTCTTTTACAACACTAGCTGGTTTTTCTACAACTTCACCGGCGGCTATTTTGTTGTATATTTCTTTTGTAAGAACATTAATTTTTGACATATTAATCCTTCTTTAAGTAATTTTTTAATTGGATAAGAATATCAAATGCATTAAGAGGAGTTAAATTATTGATATTTAAATCTTCAAGAACACCTATGATTTTCTTTGTGTTTTTGTTGTTTTGTTCGTTCTTAACAGCATAATTATTATCCAAAGAATTTGTAAGTTTGTTTTCTTTAGATAAATCGTTTTCTTCCAAGATATGAAGTATATCTCTAGCACGAGTTAATACATCTTCAGGAAGTCCAGCAAGTGAAGCTACTTCGATACCAAAACTTCTACTTGCACCACCTCTAACTATTTTTCTTAAGAAGATAATTGAATTATTGAATTCTTTGACTGAAACCTTGTAGTTTTTGATACCTTCAAGTAGTCCCTCTAATTCAGTTAATTCATGGTAATGAGTGGAAAATAATGTCTTGGCTGTAAGCTGTTTTGAGATATATTCAATTACAGACCAAGCAATACTTAGTCCATCAAATGTTGATGTACCTCTGCCTATTTCATCTAGGATAAGTAGACTATTATTAGTTGCATTTTTTAGTATGTAACTAACTTCACTCATCTCGACCATAAAGGTACTTTGGCCCATAGAAAGGTCATCACTAGCACCAATTCTTGTAAAAATCTTGTCTACAAGACAAATTTTGGCAGATGTAGCAGGTACATATGAACCAAGATGCGCCATTAAAGTAATTAAAGCTACTTGTCGCATATAAGTACTTTTACCAGCCATATTAGGTCCTGTTATTATCATTGTTCTAGCATCTTCAGAATTCATAATTGTGTCATTTGCAACGAATTCTTCACTCTTGTTGATTAGTTCAACAATTGGATGTCTACCACCAATTATTTCTAGATTGCTGTGCTTACTAGATACTAAAGGTTTGCAGTAATTATTCTCCATAGCAACAGTACTAAATGACAATAATACATCTAGTTCTGCTACAGTATTAGCGGTAATCTTGATTTCATTTAGTCTAGCAAGTAATTTCTCTCTAATTTCAGTAAATAATTGCTTTTCTAAAGCCTCTTTCATACTATCTGCATTTAAAATCTTATCTTCAATTTGTTTCAAATCTTCAGTAATATATCTTTCAGAATTGGCTACAGTTTGTCTTCTCACATAATGATAAGGAACTAAACTGATTTGAGATTTAGGTATTTCAATATAATATCCAAAGACTTTGTTGTAGGCTATTTTTAAATTTTTGATACCTGTTTCTTCTCTTTCCCTAGCTTCTAATTCAGTAATCCATATTTTACCTGATTTGGATATATTGATATA
>JAZLDP010000179.1:0-2199 GCA_045614835.1 Clostridia bacterium
CAGCTTTAGCCTCTTCTAGTAGGCTTGTTGCTTGAGTAGCACTTTTACTAGCGTTATTTTTTTGAATAAAGCGAACAACCAAATAAGTACAAGGCACTGCAATTGCAAGTCCTACAACAGCACCAAGTATACCAGAAACAATGCCAGACATAAGCATAATATTTACACTTAACATTGTTCTCTCCTATTTAATTGAATTATATAATAAATGAATGTAAGTCCCCTTAAATACGGCAAGATAAACTCACTTCTTGCCCCATACATACATAACTATTCGTATTATACAATTTCAATTATAATTTTAGATTTATAATTTGTCAAATGTATTCTAACAATATTTATATATAAATTTATCCCTATATACAAAAAAATCCACCAAATTACAAAGTACTTGCAATTTAGCGGATAGATTATAATTAACTAAATTTCGATAATTTCTAGATTTTCAATAGCATTTGCAATCAAACCTTCAATATCTAGTTTTTCTTCTTCCCTTAGACACTTGTCTAGTTTAGGCTTGATAAGTGGATGTTTAGGAAGAAATACTGTACAACAGTCTTCAAACGGAAGAATTGAAGTCTCATAAGTTCCAATATCCTTTGAAATCTTAGTAATATCCTCTTTATCAAACGCAACCAATGGTCTAAAAATAGGAAGTTTTTCTACAACAGCATTAGTAACTGTTAGACTTTCTACAGTTTGACTAGCAACTTGCCCCAAGTTCTCACCAGTTATAATTGAACCAATATTATTTTGAAGTGCTACCCTTTCTGCAATTCTATACATAATTCTGCGCATAAGAGTAATCATAAATTCACTATTGCAATTCTTATGAATAGCCTCTTGGATTTCTGTAAACTTACAAACATACATTTTAAAGTGTCCAGTATATTTACTAATTAATTTAGCAAGTTCAACAACTTTATTTTTAGCATCTTCACTAGTGTACGGATAACTATGGAAATGAAGAGCTGAAATAGGCATACCACGCTTAGCCATCATATAACCAGCAACAGGGCTATCAATACCACCAGACAATAGAAGTAGACCACTTCCACTAGTTCCTACAGGCATACCACCCCTAGCTGATATTACTTGATGATAAATAAAAGTTGTGTCATTTTCCCTAATATCAACATTTACTGTAATTTCTGGATTATGTAAATCAACCCTTGCATTATGATTTGCCTTAAGTAAAACACCACCTAACTTAGCACCGTACTCCATAGAAGAGATAGGAAATCTCTTATCTGCCCTATTCACTGATACTCTAAAAGTCTTTTCGCCAAGATTGATTGTTGATACATATTCGTTAATCTTCTCAACTGTACTACCAACTTTAATTGCAGGACTAAGAGAATGTATACCAAACACACATCTTAACGCTTCAATTATTTTCTTCTCTTGCTTTGGATTGTATCCAGACACATAAAATCTTTTATTAAGTCTATTAAACTCACACTCAAACTCTGACAATTGAGCCTTGATATTATCAACAAGAGTTTTCTCAAAGAAACCAAAATTTTTACCCTTTAGAAAAATCTCTCCATACCTAATTATTATTACATTTTCCATAAAATTTCCTTTGTATATCGTATTTTTTGACATAAAATAATAATTTTATGTCAATTTTTAATAAGTAATCGCCATTAACTTACCTTAAGCAAATAGTCTTTTACAGCAAGAACCAATTCAATTATCAACTTATCAACTTCTTCAATTGTGTTATTTTTTGAAAAACTAATTCTTAAATTACTCTCAATTTCTGCCTTTGGAACACCCATATTATCAAGAATTCTATTGCCAGATTTTTTAGATGAACAAGCGGAGCCATTACCAATAAAGATGCCTTTATCGCTAAGTTTATTCAAAATAGTCTCAGCCCTACATCCCATAAAACTAATAGACACAATATAAGGCGAACAATCAGCATCAGAATGCACTGAATAGTTCAAATTAGAACTTTCAACACCTTTCAAAAATCTTACTTTTAGAGATGCGACATAATTATAATTTTGCTCTTGATTATTTACTGCATTCTCAACAGCTTCAGCTAGGGAATATATTCCTAACAAATTTTCTGTACCACTACGAAGTCCACTTTCTTGCCCACCACCAAAAACTATTGGTTTTAGTGCGAGTTTTTTGGATACATATAATGCACCTACGCCTTTAAAACCATAAATTTTATGCGCTGAC
>JAZLDP010000180.1:0-1532 GCA_045614835.1 Clostridia bacterium
GGAAGTGTAAGTCTAGTGAATTGTATAACTTATCTTTTTGAAAGAGAGGAAATACCTGCTGAACTTATCAAAGCAATTAGTAGTTATACTCTTGATTGCTATGATGAGAAAGGGAACCTTGGACAAAAGGGAACCAGTAGAGAAGCGGTGCAATATATATCTAGGTGGATAACTAACTTTAGTGAAAGTAAGGATTTTGGAATTAAATGTAATTATCTTTCTGGAGAAGAAGTAACAGATGCTATTATTGAAAATTGTATTAATAAGGGTGGTTGTGTTAATCTAAGAACTTATCAAGGTTGTGAGCATTATGTAACAATTACTAATATGGATAAAGAATTTGTTTATATCTTTGACCCATATTATTATCCTGAGGAACATTACAAAAATAATAAAAGTATTAAATGTGTTTTGACTGAACCTTTCGCATATAATAGATTGGTAGATAGAGAGCATTTTTTAAGCGAAAGAAAGGTCGAGAGCGCTTTAGGTCCTATTGACAAAAGAGAAGCGGTGCTATTTTATAAGAAATAACAAGCGAGGAATATTTTGAGCTACAAAGAATATTTTGATATGTATAGAAAGACACAGGGAAAGGATTGTCAATATCGTGCGTTTATGCTAGATATTAAGGGCTCTAGAACGGAACTTCAATATCGACAAGAGAATGAAACATTTCACGAGTTTGTTGATGAGATATATAGACTTCTAGAACAAGAGGAAAAATTGACAGATACAGAAATATTACTAAAAGATGAGAATAACAAGTCTATAATTGGTGGTAGAACGGGTATTAATGGTAATCTATATAATCCAATCAAATTAGGAGATATGGCTACCTACTTTGTATATAATGGTAGTATTAGTACAGATAGATTTTTGGAACTGAGTGTATTAGCTATGAGAAAATATAATATCTCTTATAGTTTTCACTTCAGTACTGGTGTATATGAGACAAACGACTATGGTGAGGGTGGAAAAAAATTATACAAAGGCTATCTTCCTCAAATTCTAGAAACTTTAAGCAAAAGTAATGGTATTACTATATCTAAAGGTAGCGATTTCTCAAAAGAAGAAATGTAAAAAAAGAACACCGAATTTCAGGTGTTCTTTTTTGTTTAAAACATTTCTAAATCATCAAGTGGAGCGTGTGCTACAAGTCGTTGGAAGTTTCTGTTATTATGTATATTGTGTATTCTATCAACTTTATCTCCGTTGTCAAACATTGGTGCAATAGGGTCTAGTTTGTAGTAGGCTAGAGGAACATCTAGTTTACTAGCAACTAGTCTATCGTTCATAATGTTAGTTTTAACAATCTTCTCACGAGGGAATAGTTCTAGATAGTTTTCTAGATAGCTATCATCAGCAATAATGAAGTTTTCGCTGTTATTGTGATGCTCTAAGAAATCTTTAACTTCTAGTCCTCTCTTGTGAGGATGTAAAGTAATTTTAGTTTTATGAATTTCAATACCTTCTGTATTTAGTCCACTAGATACTAGTGACTTAACCAATAATGATGTTGGAAGAAAACG
>JAZLDP010000181.1:0-23756 GCA_045614835.1 Clostridia bacterium
TTCTGAACTCTCTACATCCAAGAATGGTATCTTCTATTGAATAATTGTAAACAAGGTAGTTTTTAACTGCTTCATTTACTATCGGCAAATCAAAATCCAAATCGTTAAGTTCTTTAACATAAGCACCTTTAGCGTGAATACCACCATCGGTTCTTACTGCAACATAATTATTTACATCTTTGGAAATAAACTTGGTATATTCCACATATTCCATTTGAAGTTGAGTTCGTTTTTCCCATTCTTCAATTCGTCTATATAACTCTGGTAAATCTTTTCGTTTTACCTTAAAGAAAATACCATCTGTGTTGGAGTTGATAATTTGAGCAATATCTTCAATCTTATCTATTAAATCAATAAAGAATACTTGACCGTAAACACATACTAAGTTACGCATAAGTGGGTCATAGAGAGCGTTGGTTTTATCACCTGATGCACCATAAACAATATTACATTGTCTTTTATACGGCTCTCGTTCTTTTTTCTTACCTTTTGCTTTCAATCTCATACTTGTATCAAGAATGTAATTGAGCATTTCAGGTTTTGTTGCTGCCCTTGACAGTAATTTATAAATTCTCATCAAGTTAGGATAAAGTTGACCAGCATCGGCATCAATAATAACTTCATCAGGCTTACAAACAATATTTATTTTTTGACCAGCGTGAATACCACCCCAAGCGATAATATGTGGTAATCCAGCTATATCACATTCTAAATGTACTTTTTCTTTTTTCTTTTTACCAGACTTACCAATAACATAGTGTTCATATTTGTGATTAGTTTTATCTAAAAACCAATCAGCGACAAACTGATATTTACCAAGTTGTAAATTATCAGGTAATCTAATATCCCACTCGTCATTGAATTTCTGTTTTTTCGCACCAAAGATAACGGCTGCGAGTTGTGCTTGGGTTTTACCAACATTTTTAAGTGGTAAATCAAACGCTTTAAGTAAGTCCATTTGAGCATCAAACTCACCTTTTCGTCTTAAAAATACTTCGATAGTATTCCAAACATCAAATCGGCAATATTTGATAGTATCTTGGAGTTCTTCTTCTGTCAGTTTCCTATCAATATCAAATGGTACTGAAGTTTCGTGGATACTATAACCCATAAAGGCTTCAAGAGCTTTAAGACTCGTTGATTTATTTGGTTGAACATCAAAAATATAAAGTGGAAATTTATGAAGTATGCTTGAAAACTCCCAACCTTTTTGTTTTTTGACAATAATCCAATCATTGATTTCTTTTGGGTTAAATCCACAAAGAATAGCTTTAAGAATATATTGGTCGTAATCTCGACAATTATAACCAACCCAAATGTCTTTTCTATAAGTTTTATATAATTCTTCTAACTTATATTTATCGTTGACAATAATGTGTTCTTTTTTCAACACAGGGTCAATCGCTACAACCAACCAATCGTAACGGAAAACTTCAAAGTCAAAAAATAGAATAACAATCAACCCTTTCGTTTAATATCCAATAGTCCAATCAGGATGTCTTAAATCAAAAGCATCACCACATTGTATAATGTCAGGATAGTTACTCATAGCCACTTGTTTTGCATACTTATCAATCTCGTAAGCATAATATCTCACATTTGTAAATCCCATCTTATCTAAACAATAACGACCTGTACCAATGCCATCATACATAGAGAGAACCACGATTTCTTCGTCTTTTGGAACATCTTTCAACACACCATTGAGAATATGTATGATTACTTCTGCAGTCCAACCGTTACCAAGTCCTTTGTATCTTTGAGAGTTACTTACGGCTTTAGTATAACCATCAGGTAATGTCTGGAGTCTTTCACATTCCACAGGAGTTAATTTACGAATAATATAATAACCATCTGCAAGTTTGATAGGATATTGTTTATCTTTAATAGTAATTAAACCATTCTTTACTTCGTAAATTTTTCTACCATTATTTTCACTTGGAGCAATAATATTATCAGTCTTGCCTGTCATAAGAGTAGACATCTTACCATTCACATCATAGCAACGCTCGGCTTTATCAAATACACCTTCTCGTACTTCAAACACAGTAACAAAATCATCGAAATCTGTTGTCTGAATATTCAGTAACTTTTTAAGGTCAAACCACACATCTTCGTCTGGAATATTAAAGTATTTATCAGTTCTAAACCAATGTTCTACTTCAGTTTGTGGTCTATTGAGTGCTTCAGAAATTGCTCTACAACTCATATTTTTGTGACTTCTTAAACAGTTTTGGAATTTCTCAATATCACAAGTATATTTTCTAACCCTTACTTCTTGTGGAATAATGTGACATATTGGTGTTGCATAAAGTCCTGTTTTAGCTCCCTGACCACCAGCTTGTGCTTTCAAACTAACCGATTTTCCATCGCAAGAATAAACTCTGTGTGCTTGTGCTGTACTACCGATGTCACCGATGCGTACAGGTTCGTTTACTTTTTCACAAAGAACATTATAAGATATTCCTTTACAGTAGTTAGCAACCAAACATCTACTTTTTTCTGACTCTGCTGATTGTATAAACCTTTGGTTCATTTCAGCACGAGTCAAATACAGTAATTCACCATCAGATAATGGTTTAACAGGTTCAACAACCATACTTCTACGCTTTCTTTTAGCTATGTCGTGTGGAGCACAGCAACCATAAGTAGTGGTTAACGCATACGCTTTTTCATTATTTGTTAAATCATATCCATCGCTCGTTTCCAAAATATCTCGTAAAACAATACCTCGGTCTTCAGGTTGGTCAACTTCCCAATTAAAAGCATAAAATCTTTGTCTGTTTTGTGCTGATACTAACGCAGAATTGATATACATTAAATCAACACCAAGTTCTTTGGCTATTTGGTCTTTAATCGGTTGTGATGCTGATTTATTATTTTCATAAAGAAAATAGTCAGGTTTGAATTTATCTTTAGCAATTAGATAATTCTTAAATAATTCCCAACCCAAACCCTCTGGTTTAGTTTCTCGATTATTCTTTTGTGCTATACTCCAATGAGTGCAAGGAGAACCACCTAATAATATCTTTATCATATACACTCTCCTATTTTATATAGGAGAGAGCATTTAACTCTCTCCTATGAAATTAGTTATATAACCACTTCCAATGATAACCACAAGCAGTTTTATGATAAAAATCGTGATTACAAACAGCACCGATGTGAGAATGAGTTACACCCATTGACTCGTTAGCTGCTTTCACACTTTCAAAAATTTCACCTGTTTCTACACAAATTACAGGTTTTCCTTTTTTATGTTTTAATCCAAGTTTATAAGCGTGATATAAATTATCACTGCTACTACACCATTCCAAATTGGAAACAGTATTATTTAACTTATTACCATCTTTATGATTTACTTCTGGTAAATTGTTTGGATTAGGAATAAATGCTTCAGCAACCAAACGATGAATTAAATGATTTGTAGTTTTACTCTGTTTAGAAAGAATAACCCCCAAATAACCTTTTGGTTTGATTGCTGGTTTTAATAGTCTATTAAAAATCACTTGACCTTTGTTGTTATATCTAACACTGCGAACATCTCCAAAATTACTAACTTCGTAATATCCTTCGTGTTCAACAACAGGTAACCATTTCATCATTACTTAAATCTTTGAACAATGGTGTAAGTTGAATAACCTTTATTATTTTGACCATAAGCTAATTGATATTCAGCAACATCATTAACAGCAGTGAATACTTCACCAAGTAATTCGTTGTATTGAATGAAGTTCTCAAAATGAACTGTAATACCACTTTCAAAACTATTTAACAACTCGTTAGCTTTATGAATACCAAAGCCACTTGTTAAAAGTTGATTATAGAATATCTTTTGTCCTTTGAACTCACCAGCTAAAATATCAAACCATACTTTCAACATTGGCATACCTGGTGTTTTAGACTTTTCACCTGTTTCACCTATCTCAATCTTTGTAACCTTAACTTCATAATCACCATAAGGTACTTCAACAAATTCACCATCATTAGATGCTGCCGTTTCAACATCCTTTTTAAGACCTTTAACATCAATCATTTCATTGAATTTTGCAAACATTTCATTCATATTACTCATAATTATTCATTCCCCTTTTTATTTTCAAATAATTTACTTAACTCATTCCAATCGAGTGGAATAACAATATTATTGATACCTAAACGACCACCACCGAAAGTAACTTCATCAGTTTTAACTTGTAAGGTGTACTCACCGTTTTCGCAAACAGTTCTACCAACAAGAGCAACCATACCAGCCAACTTATTAGCCACTTTGTCGTTGATATTAGGTTTAATAGCAGTAATATTTTCGCCACTTTTCTTGGTAATGTCTTTGGATGTATCTTCGTGAGAAATTAACACGATATCATAAGGTAAGTTAAGTAATCTACGCATTGTAGATAAGTATTCAGTTCTCACCTTATCCCACGCTCTAAAACTATCATCACTTTCGTGAGTGATACCTAACTTCTTATACATATAAAGTCGTGCCATTTCGTAGGTATCTTCCACCAAATCAACAATAATTGTTTTGTGGGATGTACCAGCTTCAAGTTTTTCAAGTTCATCCTTGAAAACTTCCCACGCCAATTTACGAGTGGTAATTCTACCATTCACAGTTACCTCATCGTTGATTAACTTATAGTTCTCTGTGACATATTGAGCATTACCATCCGTGGATAGAACGAAGTGGTCTGTCGCACCTGTAGCAAAAGTGGTCTTGCCAGAGAAAGGTGCTCCATAAATCCAAATTTTTTTGAACATAAAATTCCTCCCCAATTTAGTTTTTTGTTCGTTTATTTATCCATAATCATATAGTCTATCTGACCATTTGATTTACAGAACTCTTTATACTGACACCAATCGCACAATCTCATTTCATTTTTAGGAAATTCATTAACCGTTTTTAAGTGTTGACAATACGATTGAAAATCTGATATTATGGCATTGTCATAACTGATGTCAGTTATCTTTGGTTCAGTAGCTTCCAACATTTCTCGTAGTCGCAAACGAAATTGCTGGATTGTTTCTGTCTTTTTTTGTCTTATATTAACTTTTGGTATAAATACATATTTCAAAGCATCTACTACAGTATTTGGATGAGTTTTTTCAAAATAGTATTTATAAAGATGTAATTGAGCAGACTCTAAATATCGGTCAATACTCTTTGGATTGCAGTATTTGTAATCCCAAATTTCATAGTGTTTAATACCTTTATCATCGGTAAACAAATATACTAACCTATCAATAAAACCAATGAAATCGTCAGTTGAAATCTCTACCTCACATTCTGCATCTGGTAAAAGTTCCAATACTTTAGGTATGAGCATTTCTAACTTGATTTCTTCGTTTATATGTTCATCGGTGAGCATATAATAGTTAGAACGATAACTTTTAATAGCTGCTTCAACACTACCTGTTTCAAAAGCTTCGTGTATTGCAGTTCCAAGGTATAACGCGTTGGTAGGGTCTTGGTCTGGTAAGGTTTTTAATTTATCAATATATCGCAATTTATATTGATAAGGACAGTTACCAAAACAACCCACTCGACTATAACTTATTTGCAATTAACTACCTCCCAACAATTCAATAATGCGTTCACCACATTTTGATTTGGTAGTGAATTGCCACTCTATGTTATATTTTTCAGCCATTGTTGACATTATCTTATATAATGTTTTACCACTAATGGCTCGTGGGTTCTTTTTCTTTCGCCAATTATACCAAGAACAAACATCTATTAAATTGGTGATGTTAGGTTCTTGAATTAACACAATTAACTTAATGCCTGACTCTTGAGCTTTAATACATTCTTGTTTGAACCGTTCGTGGTCGTGAATAAGATTGTTTTCAACTTCATTAAGATTGGCTTTAGTATCAATACATATTGATTGATTGGTTGGAAATGTATAATCACCACAATACAGTTTGGTTCGTTCAACTTTATAACCCATATCTTCGAGTTGTTTATGAATATGTTTATTTTTATCAATCTTATTACGAGTGTCTTCAAAAATAACCTTAATTGACAACTAACCACCCCCACCGTGAACCATTTATAATATGACTCAAATGAGATTGTGAAATACCGTATTTTTCAGACAAAGATTTTAGTCCGTGAGTTTTACTATAAGGTACATATTGCTTACGAATATCAATTATTTGTTCAGTAGTTAATTTAGCTTGTGGATTTTTACTACCTTTATAATAATTAACTTTAGAACCATAATTGTTATTATATTTATGGTCACACCATTCCAAATTTGATACTGAATTATTTAACTTATTTTCATCTTTATGATTTACTTCTGGTAAATTGTTTGGATTAGGAATAAATGCTTCAGCAACCAATCTATGTATATTTCTCGGTTTACTCTTTCCATCTTTCCATAAACCAATGTGTAAATATAAACCTTTACCATCTCGTTGTGGTTTTAAGACTCGACCTCGTTGTAATCTACCTAAACAATCATAATGGTCTAAACTTCTCACCCTGCCGTAATTACTCACTTCATATAATCCATCATATCCATTTATTGATTTCCAAACCTCAATCAAACAACCACCCCTTGTAAGTATTGCACTCCAAAGTTTAGAGCATCCTGGTGACTATCAAAATACAAATCTATTCGATTTCCCTTAACTGCTCCACCCACATCTTCAGCCACATATTCTTGACCATTAAGTATAACGGTTGAACCTAATGGAATAACCTTTGGGTCAACTGCAATAGTTCTACCTTGTGTTGCTTTTGTTCCACTTGCTGTAATACCATCAGATTTTCCACAGCATTTTGAACAAGCACAATAAGCAGTAACTTTGAAAGTTGTATAATCTGTTTTTGGTTCAGTAGTTACAGGAGCTTTGTTTGTAGTTGTAATCTTTTTCGTGGTTGTTTCCGTAGCAACTTCAGTAGCAAATTCCGTAGTAACTTCAGTAGTGATTACTTCTGTTGTACTCGTTGGTTCATCCACAGTTTTACTGATTTCAGTTTGGTTTGTCGTATAGATTGTTGCACTCAGTAACACTGTCATCACAACCAATAAAACAATTATCAGTTTTTCTCTCGTAATCTATCCCTCCTAAGTATTTTTCCAATCTGGTTTGGTTAATATAATATGTATATCTCTTGCTGGATGTTTTTACAGCACATCCAAATGGAAATAACCCCTGTTGTAATGCTAATCGCAAAGTTTGAGTATTCATCCCAAGTTTCTTTGCAGCAGTTGTCACATCCAATTTAACCACTCCTATTTATACATATTTAATGGTGCTACAGGTGGGAGTCGAACCCACACGGATTTCTCCAACGGATTTTAAGTCCGTTAAGTCTGCCAATTCCATCACTGTAGCATATAAAATGATAGTCTTTCCTATCAGTCAGATGTCTTTCCATCAACCATAAATTAAAGGAGATAAAATTAAGTAGAATTAAACACTTAAACTTAATGACATTTTTGTATCTCAACAAGAACATATCTAAATTATATCACGATAATAAATCTTGTCAAGATACTAAATTGTTTGTAAATTAAAATTCCAACACCGAATAATTTACGAACAGGTGTTCTCGTTTAACCTACGAGCATCATTATATCAAAATAATTTGAATAATGCAATTAGCATTTTCACCAAACTTTAGTGTAAAATTACACTTTATTTTGTGCATATTGTTGTACTTGTGTATCTTAAAATGATACAATAAATATATAAATAAGAAAGGAATGATTTATATGACCGTTTGCCCTGGTACAAAAATTAAAGAATTAAGACGATTGTCTGGTATATCGCAAGAAGAATTAGGTAGAAGGGTAGGTGTTCAACGAGCAGCCATCAATAAATATGAAAAAGGAACTGTTGAAAATATACCAATCAAAACGATTGAAAAGATAGCAACAGTGTTTGATGTTTCTCCAACATATATAGTAGGTTGGGATGGTAGTGAGTCCAATCCTTTATCAGCAGAAGTTAAAGTGTTAAAAGGTGTTAAACAGTTTTATGGTAATGATAGTGTTGATTTACTTGAATGTTATATGTCATTAAATACACAAGGTAAACAACGAGTACACCAATACATTGGTGAGATTGCTCAACTGTATAGCTGAATAGAATGTAATAAATTTACAATAAATACTCTTATAATATTCTTTTTATTAGTTATACGACATTCTGACATTATAAGAATATCGTTGACCTATATAGAAAAGAATATAAAGGCAAATTTATAAAATCTTGAAAGTATTTCACAAAAAATTAAACACATTTTAACCTTTTTATTGTGCAAATTTAACAAAAATTGTAAACTTTTTATGAACAAAATATCATCACATCGTAACTGACTTTTATTACTTCGCACTTTAGTTGATTAAAGTTTTGTCAAAACATCGTAGATAGGAGTGGTTACAATGAGAAACGAAAACGGTTTTGGTAGCATACACAAATTGGGTGATAATAGACGAAAACCTTACGCTGTCCGTGTCACAGTAGGTTGGAAAGATGGTAAGCAAGTTAGAAAATATATTGGTTATTATAAGACACAACCTGAAGCATTATTAGCACTTGCTGAATATCATAAAGGAGAGTTCGACATCGACCTTTCCAAACTAACATTGGTGGAAGTTTATGACCGTTGGATTAAGCGTATTGAACCCAATGTTTCAAAGAATGTTTTGAACTCTCATAATATGGCTCGTATGCGTTTTGAACGAATGGGTAATATGGAAATTACCAAGTTAAAAGCAGACCATTTACAAGATTGGATGGATAACATCGACTTATCACCTGGTAGTAAAAAGCGTTTGAAAAGTACAATGATACAACTTTGGAAATATGCTATTAAAAATGATATTGTTAATAAAAATTATGCCGAGAGTATTGAGATACACGAAAAGGTTGAGAAAACAGGTAAGGTATTTACTAATAAAGAAATTCAATCACTTTGGAATGATTTGGATAACCCAACAGCTCAATGGATTTTAATTTTAATGTATAGTGGAATGAGAATTGGGGAATTACTATCATTAACTGCCGACAACATCTACTTAGATAAACATTATATGGTCGGTGGTTCTAAATCTGAAGCTGGTATTGACAGGGTTATTCCAATTCACGATGCAATTTTACCTTTAATTAAAAAACAGCTTGGAAAAGCTAAATACCTTATGCGAGATGAAAAAGGTAGAAAATTAAGCTATGCAAAAGCATTAGAACAATTTAAGATATATATGTTAGAACATAAATGGGAACATCTACCCCACGATACACGGAAAACAGCAATTAGTATGATGCACAGTTCAGGAATACCAATGGAAGTCATCAGGGTAATTGTTGGTCACTCAGGTAAAGGTGTAACTGAAAAGGTTTATCTTTATAAAACTCCGTATGAGTTGGTAGAATACATTAATCAAATTAAAATTGTGTAGGTTGTATGTAACCTTCTTGTAACCTTTTTGTAGGTTATGTAGGTAAATACAGTCGAATAGAAACAAAAAAAAGACCCCCACCAACCCAAATAAACATTGGATTGATGGGGGTTACTATTTCTGAATAATTTTTTGATATGAAATTTCAATAGTCCATTTTATTGGACTTTGTGAGCATTTTGTAGGTTGTGTGTAACCTTTATTATTTGTGGTATTGTGCTGTACTGATACCAAGTAATGCACCGAGGAATGTTTCGATTGCTACGATTGTACCAACTATTTCTTCACCGTAGGGTAAACCCCAGATACCTGATAACGCAAAATATAATGTACCAATAGCTGGGAGTACGATTAAAGAAATCCACTTTAATACATCATAAACTTTATTAGACAGTTTCATAGTTACTACCTCCTATTACTGTGGTTTTTTGTGATAGCCGTGTAACTCCACGAGTTCACTTTCAATATGTTTAATCTCATTTTCTACAACAGGCATACGCTTGGCAAAATTGTTGTGTTCTCGTACTTCTGCTGTAAGATTTTCAATTTTAGTTTCAATAATTGCTTGTCGTTTACCATTGCTAATTAATACACCAAGCAAAGTAATCCCACCAGTGATTAACGCTGTAATTATTGTTTCTGTCATTTTTCACTCACCTCATAATCACCAAGGATTTCTGTTACTTCTTCAGTAGTTAAAATTCCTTTTTCTACAGAATTTAACACCATTGAAGCAGTCCATAAACCTTGTTTATACCATTTTGCGATTTTTTCTTTCATAACCTACACCTCCAAAAGAGTATCAGTCATCATAGCAGTGTATGTGACTTGTGCTTCAATAACATCCAACTGACTCGGTGTTTCTACTATGTCAATTTGTGGGATTTCCCTTGCAACAAAACTAACAACTTCTGTTTCATCTTCATTTAATGTAATATCACAATAACCTTGTGTGAGTAATATATCTTCCACCATATCTGTTGGAACAATTACATAATCATCACCGTAAGGGTTTTCACTCCACGCACTATTAGTTTGAATATCGTGCTTTTCATAATCTCCATAAGTGGCTTTAGAAATTACACAAAATTTATTTTTTTGCATTAATTCTTTTGTCATATTCAATTCCCCCTTACAAACATTGGTAGTGGTA
Organism: Clostridia bacterium; assembly: GCA_045614835.1. Taxonomy (GTDB): domain Bacteria; phylum Bacillota; class Clostridia; order Christensenellales; family UBA1242; genus UBA11490. Next base: position 10,573 of record JAZLDP010000181.1, read on the forward strand.
TGTGAATTTATTATTATTTATATGTGAGTCATCTGTAGCAATAGTCAGAATACCATCATTATAGGAACACATACTTGAAGTAAGTGCTGTAACATTTGTTGTTGATTTAACTATCGCACCACTTGGGGTAACTATAGCCATACCATAACTACTTCGTATCATTAAAGTATCACCAACTCCACCTGTGTTAATTGTTCTTTCTGTTGTGCTGCTATTTCCTGAATACGAACCATTTGGTTTGTCGGCATTTGATATAAACCCTGCTGGATGTTGAATAATGCTGAATGGTGATAAATATTCAATACTTCCAGCTGTATAACGCAAAGAGCAACCGTATTTAAAACCTGGCAATGGATATGTACCACCATTGTAATACACAGGTACAACCTCGATAGTCGTTATGTTTGCATTAAGTTTGCGTGTAATTACATTAAAGTTAGAATTAACAATGTCGCCTACATCAGTTCCTATTTTTTCGTGAATACTTAACGCTAATTTGTTTGTGCTTTCTAAATACAAAAAGCATTCACTTCTAGATGAGACAGCATTATGCAACAAAATAAAATTTGCCAAAGCGTTAGTTTCCGAAAAATCGTCATCTGTAAGACCTATTTGGTCTAATGAAATATAGCTCTTCATATTATGGTCACTTAATGAAGCAGCACCAATTTCATCAGGTGTAGGCTTATTTGCTTCATTATATATCTTTTTCCAACCTATCCAAGGAGTTGATGCAGTATCATCATAAACACCGTACCATCTACCAGTGCTTGCTTTTTGGTAAAAATCAAAATTAACTCTACCTGTATTTTTCTTTCTTACCATTAATGTGCCGTATGTCATTGGATAAATTGAAGCGTTGGCATCACTGATTGATACATAAAGTGTAGAATTAGATGGTAATTTATTAACTATATCTTCAATAGTTTCTTCACCAATAGTTATACCAATTTGTTCGAATGAAACATAACTTGCAACATTATGTTTACTTGCTAATGTTGTTAAATCTGTTTCAAGTGCTAATTGAACCCAACCATTATTTTTCCAAGAGGTGCTTGATTTACTACCTGTTCGAGTCCATACTTTGCCAGTATTTCCAACGAACATTTGTTGTACATTAAAACCATCCTTCATATTGAATACCATACCGTAATTTTCAGGTTGATTTTGTAATATTGCACTTTCAAAATATTTAATACCTGAACCAAGGCTATTCCAATATGTCGGTGTATCGTCAGCAGTAGTCATTGTACCACTAAGATATTTTAATGTTTTTGGAGCTAATGTATTTAATTCTTCTAAATTATCATTTTGACTCTTTAATTCACCATCAATAGCATCCCAATTTGAATTTATTGCTGTAATATCGGCTGGGTCAGTTTTTTCAGGTTTAACAAATTTAAAATTAGTAGTTGTTGTACTCATTTAACTACCTCCTTTATTTGAATGGAACAAATAGTAAAACATCTTCCCACTTACTAAATGTTGAATTAACATCTTCCCAAGTGTCATAACTGTTTTCTATTTCTTCCCAAGTATAATAATTTCGCTCTACTTTAAAGCCTAAATGAGCTGGAACTTTTTTTAATAGTTCTTGCTCAACATTTTCAAAGCGATACAGTTTATTATCAGGTGGAGGTGTAATTTCAACATAAAGTACACTATCCTTAATCCAAGAGTTGGCTGTACCACCTGTGAATGTATTAACAATCAAATTTATTAACTCAGTATTCAGTTTACCTTGACCACGAATACGAGCAATTATAGTATCTCTACGGTCTGTTAAATTAGAGTCCTCCAATGGTATGATACCGAGCATTTGTTCCCATTGAGTTATTCTTTCTTCTGACATAGTGTAGAAGTAAGCGTTATCGGTAACCCCTTGAATACCAGTTGCTAAGTATTCTATTTCAGGATATTCAGCATCAATAATTGCTTTAAATTCGTCAATCGCCTTAATTACTTGGGGATAATAATCATTCATTCTTTCACGATACATTGATTACACCACCCAATTCAAAGTACCAGCAACAGGTATTTCTTCATCACTTAATACAATATCACTTGTACCATTATTAATGAGTAAATTAGAAATGCTATCCACAAAGTCAAGTTTGAGAATTTCAGCACCTACACTCATATATGATACAGTTGACTTTTGATAAGCAATATTAGCAAAAAAGTTACTTAAAGCCGTGTTAATTGGTGTTGTATCTTCATAACCAGACTTTAATTTGACAGTTGCACTAACATTAATTAATTTTTCAGTAGCAGTATTTACAGTAACAAAAGCACCTATTGGAGCTTTACCATTACCCATACCTTCTGAATTAGGGTCAAGATATTCTTGAAATTCATTTACCAATTCATCAGTAGCAGCACGATTGGATGCACTTAAAATTGATACTTTAACAGTATTAGCACCATTCCATAAAGGAATTATTTTGTAATTACCGATGCCGTTGTATTCTTCACACCATTGTCTATATTGTGTTATGTTACCATCAGTTTGTGTACTGTTAATGTAGTTATAATATGCTACTTTAATATCTTCATCTGATGTTTCGTTTTCACCCTCGATTAAACATTCAACAACTGAAGCGTGAGTTAATTCTTCTGGACTTTCATCAATAGCAATTAAATCACCAACATAATTGTTTGGTGTTGAACCTGTGGTTTCACACACCATTTTATAGGTGTAATAACCATTTTCTTCACCTAAATATTCAGTAACTTCATAGTTATACAAATCACAGTTCCAACGAGAGCCAATAGTTACTTCAACATCAAATTCACCTTTATGTGTACCAGCAGTAGCTTCAAATACTGAAACATCCATACCCATTTGCTCACAACTCATAATAATATACTCACGAGATGCTGTATTGATAAAACTCTCATTGTTTGCATTATCCAATTCAGAGTAAGCAATAGCTAATTCAAGAGCAGCAGGAGCAAGTGCATTAAATAAAATAGAACCCTCACGAGTGTCTAAATTTGGATATTGTTCTGAAACTCTGTCCATCATTCGTTCTAAGATAAATTCATAGGTCATATCTTCGTATGCCATTAAATTTCCACCTCCAAGTCAGTGGTTATATCGCCAGCGTTACTTACCACTGTAAATTTGGTATGTAAACGCTTACCCTTTTTTTCAAATTCAAAATCAGTTACATCTTCAATTCGGTCATCTTGGGTTAATGCTTCAGTTATTCTGCGTTGTAATTCAGACATTACATAAGGCATTGGTTGACCAAATAAATCTACTAACTCAACACCATAATCCCAAGAATAGATGTTGTATTGATAGCGTTCAGTGGATAAAATTAAATAAATGGCTTGTTTAATAGCATCTAAACCATTAACATAACCATCAATTCGGTCTGAATTTATATCCATTTTTGCTATCCTATAAGTGTTACTTGCATATTCAATTTCGGTGATTTCTTCTGCAAGAATATCAATACTTGGTATCATTTAATCACCTCGTAATTTTATATTAAGATTTAAAATTTTAGATTTTGTCTAAAATAAAATAAGATTGCCCTCCACTCTTGCGAATGAGAGCAACCTTATCTCCAACTTTTAATGAGTTATTAATTGTGATAGTTTTTGACTCGTTATCAATCGTAATTGGAACTGTATATTTTGTTAAATGTTTTGGAATAACTAACAATGAACTCGGTAAAGTTAATTGATTACTTATTCTTACTTTTACAGGATTAACACTAACGACTTTACCGTATCTTAAATCGCACATTTGAGCATTTTCAATAGCTTCAAGTGATGCTTGTTTAATTAAAGGTATAATACCACTTGACATTAACTCCACGCTCCTTCTAATGTTAAATCCATAGTATGATGGTTTTCTTCAAAGTTATGAGTTACTTTTTCAACCAACATAAAATTATTAACGGTTGTATCACCCAAATTTAATTTTACAGGAATTAAAGTTCCCCCACGGACTGATACATCACCAAATGCTCCATTTATTTTTAATTCACGAGTCTTCTTATTATATAATTTCAATAAAGCATTAGCTTTATTTTGAGCAGCAGTTGGAGTATCAACTTCTTCAAAATATCGAAGTAAACCCCATTTTTTAATATTACTTGAACTTGATGCAGTATAGATTTTTACATCTTCATCGTCTTTTTTGTAATATAAAACAACACTGTTGTATGTTTCATCATCAATACTCGATGAATAATCGAAATTTTCAGCAGAGTCTTCAAATATTAAAGTATTAGAAACCATATTAGCAACATTTCTAACTTGGATTTTTCCAAAGTTATCATATAGCACATACATATTACCTGTATTAAGTAATGTTTCTTCCAATACATCTAATATAATATCCAAGGCAGAGATGTTTTCCTCAGCAATCGCTGGAATAACATAGGATGTATTATCCATCGTTCCTGTTGATATATTAAAGTCTTTACATAGTGCTTTAATTATTTGAGTGGCAGTTTTTTTCTCAAAAACATAAGTATATTTATTTTTTAAGTATCGTATTTGGTCATAACAAGTGACTTTTATGAGTTGTTCTCGGTCACGAGTTTTTTTGAACACAAAACCCATAAATACTTTTTTATTGTCATAATAAAAGTACACAGGGTCACCTTCACTGAAATTTAATCCAGACACATTAACTACTGTAAATGTAAGTTTTCCAGGTGTACCACTGCGTTCTAATTCAAGTTGTACCCCATCTTCCACAGGTGGTTCATATAAAATATCATTATGTTGGATAACTAATTTCATTGTTGCCATTTAACCACCTCATAATGCTGGTATAGTAAGTTTAGTGCCTGGATATATCCAATGACCATTAGATGATGACTTCTTACCATACTTTTTAGCAGTTTTTTCAATTATACTCTTATTAGCATTATAAATAATCTTCCACTTAGCACCATTACCATAAAACTTCTTTGAAATATTCCAAAGGCAATCCCCTCTTTTAACAGTGTATGTTTTAGCCTTTTTGGTTTTATTATCTGTACTACGAGTTTTTTTAGAAGTTGAAGTTGTATTTTTCTTAGTTGTTTTTTTAGTTGTTGATTTAGCTGGTGTTTTAATTTTAACAGTTTTAACACCATACTCTTTATATTGTTTAAGTTTGAATGAAACTAAAACATCATCGCCTTCGTCAGCACTTTCACTTAACTCGAAATCTTCCAAAGCCATTAACAAGTTAGTATCCCAAGTTCTTTTACCATTTGGTGTGGTTCTTGCTACGATAAAACGAAAAGATTTTTTCTTTTCTTTCAATTCTTTGAATTTATCATAATAAGACTTGAAATCGGCATACTTTCTCGCATAAGGATATTGTCGCATTGGAAATCGTGCTTCAAATTCAACTTCGATAAGCGAAGGTGATTTTAAAATGTTAATATCACCTTCACTAATCAATGTTACTGTTTTATTATTAGAGCCAACTTTAATTTTTAAATCAGGTGGTGTAATAGGAAATGTCAATACACTCGAACCGTCTTTAAAATAAAAATTATATCCGTTATTCATATAGTATTAACACCTCCCTAATTATGCGTAAACACCATTAGCAACAACATTTAATTCATCATAAAGTTTGTCTGCTAATTTTGTAACAATACCATCTAAATCACTATCACTATTGATAGTATTATAGTTGCTCATATCAACTTTGATTTCAGCAGTAGTGTACTCTTTCTTCCATTCCATTTCTGCAATTTTGCGAAGGTACTCTAAATCTTCTTCAGTTAAATCCATAGAGTCGGCAATCTTACCTGTATCTCCACCGATTTTACCAAGTTCGTCACCAACGCCACCTAAACCATCACCGAGGTCATCTCCTAACAGTTTAGATACATCATTGTTAGGGTCAGTAACACTTGGAAAATCTGTTAATCCACCGAAATCAAGACCGAGTTTTTCACCAAGTTTATCTAAGAAGCCTGACTCACCATCAGAGCCACCAAATAACTCTCCAATTGATTTTTTGTTTTGGAATTGAGAACCCCACTCGTTAATTGAGTTTTTAACACCAGCACCCCAATTACCAGCAGTAGTACCCCAAGCATTTGGGTCAACATAACTTAATGTTGACATACCTTTATCCCAAGCATCACCAAAACTTGCGAAGTCCATAGTGTTCCAACCTTGTGAAACCATATCGCCCATATTAGCATAAGCCATAGTGTTCCAACCACTTGACCAAGCATCACCAATATCTTTATAAGATACCGTGTCCATACCATTTGACCAAGCATCGCTTACACTAACAAATGATTTATACTCGCCTTTTTTACTTCTTGCTGAACTAATTGCACCACCGAAATCAACACCACTCTTACCGAGTAATTTAGCAATTCCGTTGATAACAGGTTCTAATTTGGAAACACCTTCGAGTACATCAGCGATGAACTCCCAAAATGTATTTTTCGCCCAAATCCAAGCGTTTTGGAAAGCAATACCAATGTTTTGTGCAATCGCACTTAATGAGTTAAATAATCCCATTCCAACATTACAAATGGCAGCCACACAATTATGTGAAATAGCGATAATAGAATTAACACAACCCATTACAAGATTTACAATAAATGCAACAATCCATTGAATGATTGTACCTATAAACATCGCAACAGCCATTACAGAATTAACGACTAAAGCAAGTTCGTTATACCAAAGGGTTAATAATAAATATATACAAGTGATTACGAAGTTCACTATACCAAATACGATATTTACAATCCAAGCTGCCAACCAGCCAGCACCATAACACACTTCTTCAAAGAAGTAGAAAATAACTGCAAGTAAAATTAAAACAGCACCAATAATTATCATTGGAAGGTTGCCAAGTAATATACCTATGAGTAAAATAGCAACGCCCACGATAGCAAGAGCATAGACAATAGCTTCACAAGCAGATATTGCACCTGTTGAGAATAAATAGAAAACATAAAGGAGTCCTAATACCATTGCTATAAGAATACCAATAACTAAACACACTTGAAGTATCGCCCAATACTCGGCAATCCATTGTGCAATTCTAATAATGGCACTTGCAATAGATAGAGCAGTGGTAACTATCAAATAAGATATATAAACTATCAGTACACCAATAATGATATTCTTTAACCAATTCCAATTATCAGCAATCCAAGTTATTACATTTTTAACAATCTTAAATGTAATCATTATACCTTTTGCAATATATGAAAATACTGTTTCAACTTTTTGAATTAAACCATTATCAATCGCATTGTTTAATTCTTCTCGTAACATTTTTGAAACAGGTTTAAAAGCGTACATCGCAACATTTTTAATTTGTTCCCAAGTTTGAGCAAAGGTTTGTTCAGTTTGAGCAAACGCCTTATCCATTTCATTACCTGAGTTCATAATTGCTGCCGTAACCATATCAGCAGTAATTAAACCTTGTGAAGCCATATCTTTTAATGAGTCTTCACAATCATAAACTCCTTGAGCAAATTCTTCTATTGCTTTATATGCTAATGGTGCACCCTCACGAACAGACCTTAATTCGTCACCAGCCAATGTACCTGAACCTAAAGCCTGAATTAACTGATACATTGATGAACTCATTTCTTGTGCTGAAGCACCACCAATGGCATACGCTTCAGCCATAATTTCTTGGAAACGAATTGCTTTATCAGTATTATTATCAAAAGCATCACCAGCCAAAGCCATAGATTTAGACACATTCGACATCATATCACCATAAGACATACGAACTTTTTGAGAACTTGCATACATCTTATCCATAGCATCTTGTGTTGCATTAAGTGTTTTATTGGAATATGTGCCGTCAGCATTAGTACCACTTGAACCAAGATTTTGTGCTGAAATATAATTCAATTTGTTTTCAGCAGAAGTAATCATATCCGAAGTATCAATTATGGCTTTCATACCCATTACACCAAGGTATGTGTCTGCTAATTGTCGTAGTTTACCTTTAATCGTGCTAAGTAAACCACCTGTTTTTTTATATCCAGAGTTTATTGAATTGATACCACTTAGTACCTTACTATGTGATTTCCACCACTCTGTAACTTTACTCGTAATACCAGTTAATTTACTTTTAATGGTAGTACCAAGTGTCGATATTTTATTCCACAAAGAAGAAAGTCTGCTTGTTTGGTTATTCGCTTGTTTAACGGAAACTGTTACAGATTTAATTTTCCGATGAACATTATTAGCAGCATTACTTGCTTTATTTATGTTAGAATGTAAATTATTAGTTTTAGTTTGATTTAACGCATTATTGATAGCGTTAATTTTTTTACTTAATCTGTTGAGTGATGCCTCTGCTGATTTGGTGTTTATTCTAACAGAAGCAGTTAATTGTTTACTCGACAAATTATTTCACCTACCTTTTACGAGGTTTTTTAGCTTTCATCTTTTTCTCTTGCTCTTTTTCATTTTCAGATTTAATCTGAATACAAGCAGTAATAAAAGCCTTTTCTTCCCTCGAAAGAGTTAAGAGTATGGTAGGTTTCCAATGGAATTTATGAAGGCAATAATAAGCAATATTTGCTTCAAAATCGCCCTCATTTATTAGTTTTTTGCTTCATCCACGAGTTCTACCATACTCATATCGTACCCGTTGACTTCCATAACCTTTGCTTTATAATCAGTGTATTCACCTGGTTTGAGCATCTTCTTTAAGAGAGCATCAGGTGTTTTTACACCATAAGAGTCTTGGAGTTCGGCATCATTTAAATTAGGATAAACAGTACAAGCAACACACATTTTACCGATGTACTTGTCTGTGTCAGTTTCTTGATTATATTGACCACGCTTACCGTGGATTGGTACTTTCTTAGTACATTCTTTACGAATTGCTTCATCTAAATCAGAGTCAATAGATTTAATTTCCCATTCAACAGGATTACCATCAACGGCAAATCTCTTTGAAGCAACATATTTAACAGTTTCATTAGCATCAACATTACCAGCCATAAATACGGCAAAGTTTGAGTTATTAGTAGTATTAGACATATATTAAATCCTCCCAAATTTAACTGAATGATTTACAATTTACATTCAATTTAGTCATAACATCATTAAATGATAAAATTAAAAGAGAGAATGATTAAGTTAATAACCATTCTCCCTAATGTTAAAAGTTAATAATTAAGTATTGAGGTATTAGAGCATACCATCCATTAATGCGTACTTTTCAGGCATTTCAAAGCGTTCAGCAGTGAAATCAAGACTTTCAGTTAATACATCATCACTGTCAGCATCGAAAGCTGCGAGAGTAACTGAGTCAAAGTTACAATCATATAAAATGATTGTTTGTCTACCAATATCAGTTGTAGGGTCTTCGTTAGTAACTTGCATATCGAAGTAAAAATCTTCACCTGTTTCTTGGAACTTATAAGCAATTTCATTCCAAACAGAAGTGTTCTTATGGAACTCACCACTACCACTAATTTTAGAACCTGTTGATTTATTACCACGGTTCATTCTACCTAAAATAGGAATTTCAGTTTTTTCTTTCTCGAAATTCACTTCAAGGTTGATAGCAGACATAAAGTTATATCTATTACCATCAATAGTAATATAACACTCTGCCATTTTTGATGACGGAGCATTTTTAGCAGACATTGTTTGTGCCATATTCGATTAACCCCCTTATTGTACTACCACAGTCATATAGAGCTGTGCCATAGTATTTGTAACATAAATTGAGTCGTTAATAACGATTGATTTCTTAGTGTTACCTTGTTCAACAGTGAGTGCTTCAGCGTTGAAGTTTTCAATAGCACCAATTCTTTCGAGTTCTCTGTGATGAGCAACGATGTCACCCCAAAGGCTTACTCTACCTGATGCGTTATTAGAAATCTTACCAAGATATTTTGTATTGAATAACTTAGCAATATCATTAGCAATTTGGTCAATAACACGAATTGTTTGGTTAGATTTGAAATCTTCACCTTTTTCTTCTGAAGTAGTTTTAAGTGAGTTGACATCTTCTAAAAGACGAACATCACCATAAACAAGATGGAAAGCAATCTGACCATTTGAAATACAATCTTCTAACTGTGCTTGTGTTTTATCAGTAACAATAGTAAGTTCACCATCGTAAAGTTTATTTGTGCAAGACTCATTAACTTTACAACCAGCTTCAGCACCAGCAACCCAAGGAGTAAGCATTGTAGCAGTCATACCTTCACCTTCAACAGTTGAAACAACATTAATTACACCTTCGTAATCAGCATTATTGTTAGCTACAACAACCTGACATTTCTTACCCATATCGTCACGCCAAGTTTTTACTGCTGTAACATAAGGAGTAGGGTCTTCTGTATAAGCACAAAGTACATTAAATTCGTATGGTTCTAATCCAGCGATTACATCTTCTGCTGTTTTAGACTCATCTGTACCAAGGTCATAAATATAAACTTTAGTTGCGTTACAGAAAATTTCACGGAGAGGTAACATTTTCTCATCTGAATATTCGTAACCTGTAATTTCTTTACAATCAGTAACGAAATCTGAAACTGTAAGTTCAATTACAGCACCAGCATCTTTACCAAGAGCAAGTGGAATTGCTACAACACCACGGTCACTAATGCCATCATTAACAGTAGTTGCATTTACAAAGTTAATGTAAGAACCTGGCAAAATTTTGTTTTGTGCAACAAAAACGCCACCACCTAACATATAATCATTCCTTTCATAATTGATTGTTAGCCATTGGAAATATTACTATCATAGGTTTCAATCACATCATTTTGGTCATTTACCTGTTTTTGTGTTCTAATCCTATAAGTTATGAATACTTGTAAAACATCTTCCACGATTTGAAAACTAATATCATCACCACGAATGAGTCCACCTTCAAATGGAAGATACTCCAAACATTCAACTATTTGTTCAGCCATTGAATAACAATCTTTTTTAATATCTGTTTTACTGTCACTAAAATAATGAACGACAATTGGCATCGTTCTATCGTATAAATGTGGACTTCTTGAACGCTGTAATGGAATAAGCATATCTGTTGTAAAACAAGGTTTAGTCAAGTTTTGTTCAACATTTTCCATATAGTAACGATAAGAAGTACCAAAGGTTGTGCCTAATCGTTTTGTGACAGCATTTAATATTTTATTAACCATTTAGACACTATCCCACCATTTCTGTAATTCATTCATAATAAGTCGTTCGAGTTGTTGGTCAGTTTGTAATATTGATTTTTCTACGAAAAACCTACCCATAACCCAACCACTACCTGATGGTGTTTTATGACCATCATTAACTGCTAAACCATATCGGAAACCTTTATCAGTTTGAGCAGTATTTATTAAAGTAACTTCATAACCACCTTGTACTTTTTTAACAGTAAAGTTTAAGTTATCACCAGCACTCCACATCTTGCGTAAATTACCTGTAACGATTGGAGTTTGGTTAAGTAAGTAGTTATGTAATACTTTTGCTATGTTTTGAGTAGCAGTCATCAACCCTGTTTCCAAGGTATGTGTGTCAGCCAATCTATTAGCGAAATCAGTTAATTCACTAAAATCCCACTCAATTTTCATTAAGCATTGTCCTCATACAATTCCAACACTATCTCTTGGTGATTAGTATAAACTGCTGGTTGACCTGAACCCTTATATCTTTCAGTTACATTATTTTGTGTAATATCCATTACTGAACCTGTTTTAATTTCTAAATCAGGTCGAATAAATAATGTAATACTTTGCGATACCACGGCAGCACCACTGCGAATGTTTGTGGCTTGTTCGTGATTATAAGATAATCTACAAGGTTCATCAACCAATACAGGAACTAATTTTTGAGTAGTTTGACAAGTTTCATCATCGGTTACATCTTGGTATTCATAAATGGTACATTTACCTTTCCACAAGAGTGCTAATGGATTATCTATTACCATTGTAATCTCCTATGTGGCGTACACCATTTATCGAAACCACGCTCTAATGTTTTAACAAAAGCATCAAATCTATTTTCAGGAGTATCTTCACCTTGACCAACGGCATAAGTAATAGAAGTGTCACCTTCTTTGATTTGTTTAATTACTGCATCGTAATTAAATCCTTTCAATGAGCCTGAGTTCTTTTTATAATAAAGAAAATCACTACAAACACGGTCAATTATACGAGGTTCTAATATTTCAGGAACATCGTTTCGTGTAAAGTTGTTAATCACATAATTGATAATCTTTTGCAACTCGAAATCAATTTGAGCATTATCTTCTTCAGTTGCCGTATATCCAAGTTGTTTGAGTCGTTCAATTATATCTTCTTTTACAACCATTCACTCACCCCCTAATTAGATTTATCAGCTTTGCTTTATCTCGTGTATTTCTAATAATTCCACCGTAACCGTTAGCCTTCGCCCAAGTGCGAATTTCGTCAGATGTCATCGAGTCCAAATCAGGTTTGTTTGATTTTTCAACCGATTTCACTTGTGTATTGTCTGACTTTTCAATAGATTTTAACTGCGTATTATCCACAGTTAATGGGGTATTTACTTGTTCAACAGCACTTTTTTCCCCTTTATAACCGTGATTTAGAAACCAATTTATCAATTTTGGATTATCAGTTTCACCAACACCATTAACAAATCGAACTGAAGCATATATGCCATTAGCATCTTTAACAGGAGCATAAATCTTCATATTTTATTCCTCCCCCTTTCACATACTAAATTAGTCAGCAGTTTCCACAACTGTTGGAAAATTAGTATCAATAGCATCTTGGGTCATAGTACCCAAACGAACAATAGCACCTTCAACACAATGTGCTGAATTTGCCTTATCGTCTTTAGCATCTTGCATAACTGAACCTTTATGTTCACCAGTATAGTAACCATTAGTTGCAAGTCTTTCACCAGCAATAGGAGTACCTTCTACCCAATCGACATTATTATATTTAACTTCGTTAGCCATAATATCAATCCTTTCTAAAAAGAATAGAGGGATGGATTACCACCCCTCTTAAAATCTCACTAATTACTGTACTTTAATGTTACGGAAAGCACCAGCAGCTTTTGTTGATTTTAATGCACAACCAGCTACCATTTCAACTTCACCCTTCTTAACAGCACCTGAAGTTGTGAAATCTGGAAGCCAAATCTTAACAGGTGGTTGACCAGCCATAGAAATAGCGTGGAAACCATCAAGACCAAATCTAACGGCATAAAGTGAT
>JAZLDP010000182.1:0-28670 GCA_045614835.1 Clostridia bacterium
CTCTCCGCCTTTGGTTAATATTAACTTACCAGCGTATTTCTCAAGTAACGCATAAGGATTAGCCTCATCATAACCAGCAATTTCTTTGATTTCAACTTCGTTAACAATTACATAAGTTGCATTATCAAATAGTTCTTGAGGAAATTCTTTAATAGGAGATGGATTAAGTACAAACTTAATTCCATTATCCCTACATAGTCTACTAACATATAGTAGTGCATCAATAGGGATTTCGAACTGACCTCCCACAATCGCACATTCTAATATTCTCGAAGAGTATTTCTCAACATACTCTCTATTAACAAAAGCATTAGCACCAGGAATTACAATAATTTGATTGTTCTTATTAGAAACAACAATACTAGCGATACCACCAGAACAATCTTTTAATTGTTTAACTGCAGTAATATGTACTCCTTCATTTTGAAGATGAGCAATTACATTACGACTAAACATATCATCTCCAACACAAGAGACAAGGTTAACACTAGCCTCCAGTCTTGCAGCAGCAACTGCCTCATTTGCTCCTTTGCCTCCAAAGGTTATTTGAAAACTTTCGCCAGTAACAGTCTCTCCTACCTCTGGCAATACATCTGTCTTAATAACCAAGTCGGTATTAATACTACCAACTACACCCACTCTACTTTTCATATTACCTCCATAATATCGAAAAATACTTCATTCTAGTTAAAGTATAACATATTTTTTTTATTATGTAATCTAAATTAAACACCGAAAGTAAAACTTGCAATATGGTAATTCAATGCATTTTTCAACACAAAACTAATATCGTTTGCTTAAACTCATTGTTTAAGTTATACTTAAAAACGAAAAGAAAATTATATGGAGACATAATGTTAATAGACTTACATATACACACAAATAGGTCTGATGGGCAATATTCTACTAAAGAGATTTTGCAGTTTTGTAATGATAAAAATCTAGAGATTATTTCCATCACAGACCACGATACAATTCAGCCTTATAGAGATTTAGAAAATTTAGACATCTACACTGGTAAAATTATTACTGGCGTAGAGCTTAGTTTTGGTCTAAACGGTAGGCTATACGATATTCTTGGATATAATATCGACCTAAAGATTATTGACAAATGGCTAAATAATAAATACCCAAAAGAAGAACAACTACATAAGCAACAACATATTCTATCCAAGATGCAAAAGATATATAGCGAATTCGGCTTTGAGTTTGACCAGGACATTTCTCTGTCTACAGGACTAAAATCTGAAGCCTATACTAAAATGATTACATCTTTACTTTCTTATCCCAACAATTTAAAAATAGAACCGGATTTAGATAAGCCTAATTTCTACAAAAAACATCATACTAATACCGATAGCAGATATTATGTAGACGAAACCTTTAATCTACCTGCAATAAGTGAAGTAATCGATATAGTCCATAAAGCAGGAGGACTAGCAGTTCTTGCCCATAGCGGAGCATATGGATTTGACAATAACGAACTAAATAGATTTATTCAGTTAGCAATAGAAAATGGCGTAGATGGTCTTGAACTCAAATACCCAGCGCACACACCAGAACACGAAGAAATAATATTGGACTTTACAAAAAAATACAATCTAATCACTACTGGCGGAAGCGACTTTCACGGAGAAAAAATAAAACCTCAAGTTGAACTAAACACTACTTATAATAACCATATATTAACCGAAAAGGATATTTCTTCTTTGCTTGATAAAATTGATAACAAATAACTTAATACTCAAAATAAAAAACACTTTACCATACAAATAAAGTGTTTTTATTTTTTTAATTTTTAATTTTGTTTTTTTTAACTAAATATCTAATCAATCCAACAATTAAAAACGCTATTCCAATACCAGCTAAACTTAGAACAACAATACAATGAATATTATTATCTAAAGTTGTTTCCACCGACCAGTTTGAAAGGTCAGCCTTGAAGATATTCACATCATTGATTTCCTTCTGAAGTCCAGCGTTACTCACATTAATAAACGGAATAAATAAATATAGAATAACAATTAGGAATATAATTATACTAGTTTTGATAAATCTATTTACTCTAATAAATCTAACACACATTAACAAATTCAAATATAGATACACTCCAACAACAATAGGTAGTGCAATTCTAAAGCACCAAAGAGTATCAGCATATCCATTTGCAATAGCATTAACATTAATTACAATAAGCAAAATATTAAGCAATACAAAATCTACCGCAACAGATAAAAAAGCATTCCATTTCTTAATTTTAGAGAATACCTTCAAGTTGGCAATATATATTGGTGCAAAAATAATTACTAACCCCAACAGTACTGAAATCGCTGCAACAAAAAACCAATTTCCCCTAGTATAAATACAACAAACACCAAGAAGCAAACATAACGCCAAATACATTGAAAGCGGGATTAGAATAAGCCTATGTTTTTTAATTAATTTTGGTAGATTTGTAAAAGTAAATGCAAGTAACAATGCAGACACAACAATCCAAAACCAACTTAAAGTTTTGCTAATCGCTAGATTGCATATAAAGCAAGGAATTAATGCAACCGCATAAGCTATATAAAAAAACAAACTCCAACTAAAACTAAACACTCGCCATTTTCTTGCCTGAACCTTTTCTTCCCTGCTCTCCTTATCCACACTAGCAGTAATAAGTTCGTGCTCTGTAACACCTAGGATTTCGGATAACTTAGGAAGCAAGGTTATATCAGGATGAGCAACATCTTTTTCCCACTTGCTAATTGCAGATGGAGATATTATAAGAAGTTCTGCAAGTTCTTTTTGAGTTAAGTTCTTTGCTTGTCTTTTTTGTTTTAAAAATTCACCGAAAGTTCTTTCCATAGACACTCCACTTTAAATTCACTCTCATTGTAGCATACAATTATCAAACTTGCACCAAATTTAACGCAACTACCTACTTGAAAATTATTCAACTTGCATTTTACAAAAAAAGAACTGGTTAAAACCAATTCCATTTCTCATTACAACAATTATTTATAGTGTGCCATCATTAGCATTAATTGTATATTTTGCTTTATATTTAGAAAGCAATTGTTTCAATGTTCTACTCTCTTCTTTTCCGTTTGAGAAAACATCAACAACTTTGTACTTTTCATAACTGGTTTCGTAAGCAATGAATCCAAGTTTTGCATTATTCAAATCTTGCTTCAAATCCTTTAAACTTTCAGTTGGAACAGTAATTGTAATCTTCCAAAGTCTTTCTTTTTCGAATTTCTTTAAAATAGTTAGAGCAATATATACACCAACTAGATTACTAACAACTGTTACAACAATAGCCACCCAAAGTTCAACATCAGAAATACTCTTGATACAAATTGTATTAAAGCCATATGCAATAGCATTAGTAATACTTGCTACCCATCTTCCACCTTTAACTGTAATTACACTTTTTAGTGTTGACAAGATAACATTGATAAGTGTTGCAATAATAAATCCTATAAGTAGTCCCATAATATAAATTCTCCTTTTTCATCTAATTTTTGTAAATAAAAAAACAATAGTTTCCTAATGTTTTTGTTAAAAATATTTGTTTGCGTGTAGTAGCTTTCCGACACACACTGAGTGCTAGTATACCATAGCAATTCATAAAAATCAAGAGTTATTTTAATAAAATTTGAAAAATTTTTAAAAATAATTTTTGCTTTAAATCTCACTAATTTTTATCAATCCAATACCCAACTAGAAGCCCTCAAAATATTTATTCAAACGCTTCTAAAAATGTTACAAAAAACAGACAAATAGATACACAACTTTGTCTGTTTTTCATACATTTATTTTTGATAATTATTTTGTTTTCTTTGGAAACAATTGTTTCTTTAGGTTCTCTGTCATATCATCAACAGGAATTGAGAAAGCAATTCCTTGAGCCTCTTGACTAATACCAACAGTATCATAAAGAACATTCAAGATATCTGCTTTCTTAGTTGCAGGAACAACCATTATAACCATTTGTTTTTCTGGACTAATAGTTAAACCAAAGAATTTCTCGGCCTCTAATTTTGTAAAGCCGTGAGCATTTAGGAAAGTTCCACCAGTAATACCGATAGTATTAGCAGCCTCAATAACCTTTTCTTCGTAACCTTGATTAACTATACATAAAATCATTACACTTGAATTTGCCATTATTTTTTACTCTCCTTTTTCTTCCTATTATCTATCAAGAATTGGTAGGCAGCAACTCCTATAATACTTCCAATTGGAATACAGAAAGCTATACCATCACCATTTCTAACTGTCTCAAATTTTGTATCTAACATTTTTAAAATTTTCTTAACTTTATCTTCCGCAACGAAACTAAATATTACATCTCTTTCTTTGTGATTAAGTCCCCACAAATTATCTAGATTATAGGGAGCTGTACCTTCGCCATTTAGAACCATTTGCATATTAACGCCCATACTTTCAATCTGGTCTAAAAAGAAGTTACCTTTGCCACGATTAACAACAGTTACTATTAATTTTAGTTTCTGAGGAGTTAATTTTCTTTCAGCCATATTATCCCTCCTTTACTCAAAATCTATAATTTGTTTGTCATCTTTGCTAAGAATTCTATTCATAGCAATATTTCTCTCAATCTTTCTTCTCATAAGAGCAGTAAAGCCAAGAATTTGAATTGTAATAAGCGGCGTCATAGCAACCATAGAAACAACACCAAAAGCATTATTTAATATACTTCCTGCTCCACCAATTGCGAAACTTGCACCAATTGCTAGAGGTAATATGAAACTAGAAGTCAAAGGACCAGAAGCCACACCACCACTATCAAATGCTACCGCAGTATAAATAGATGGAACGAAGAATGATAGTCCTAGTGATATTAAATAACCAGGAACTAAATAATACATAATACTAAAGTCAAAGATAATTCTAATCATAGATAGCGCTATAGATAATCCCACACCAACAGTAAGACCAATTAGCATTGACTTTTTGGTAATCATTTTGTTGGTTGTTTCTTCTACCTGTTTGTTAAGAATATGGATTGCCGGTTCTGCTAGAACTACAATACAACCAATTACCAAGCCAACAGGTATTAACCAATATTTGTTACAAGCAACAATATCGCTACCAAACTTAAATCCAATAGATATATAAATTGTATTAACTGATGCTAGGAATATTACTAAACCTAGGAAAGTATAAATCAAACCAATTCCCAACTTAATAAGTTGTTGTTTTGGCAATTTTAGAAAGGTAAACTGACATATTAGGAAAAATACTACAATCAGTCCTAGCGATAAACCAACCTCTTCCATACAAACAAGCATTCCCTTAAGTAGACCCAAGAATAAATTGTCCGGTAGAGAATAATCCCCAAGAGAATAAGACATACTACCATCAACAAATACGCCTAGTAGCATAACACCCATTACAGCACCAACTGAACAAAGAGCAACTAGACCGAAACTATTTTCTTTGGCATCTTTAGAATTAAGTGAACTAGCAACACCAATACCAAGAGCCATAATAAATGGAACTGTTATTGGACCAGTTGTAACGCCACCACTATCATAAGCAAGAGGTAAGAAACTAGAATTACCATTAATTACTACCAGACTAGTTAAGGCAAATAACATAAAGTAGAAGAACATCAACATCATAGATAATTTAATCTTAAATACCATCTTAACAATTGCCATCATAAGAAAGAATGCAACACCAAGCCCAACAACTATAATAAGCAGTGTTCCACTCATAACTTCACTTACTTGTGAAGCAAGAACAGATAAGTCCGGCTCTGCAACTGTTACTAGCAGTCCGATTACAAAAGACACCATTAGTAATAGTCCTAATTTTCTCTTCTTGGTTAGACCATTACCAACAGTTTTTCCCATTGGTGTCATAGCAATATCCGCACCAAGATTAAAAAGCGCAATTCCAATAATGATTAGTGCTGATGCAAGAACAAATGCACCCACCTCTCTTCCAGTCAAATTAATTATTGGAGTTACATTAAGTAATAAAACGAAAAGAATTATTGGCAATACAGACACAACACTTTCTTTAAGTTTATGAAAAAATTGATTAGTCATATAATCCTCCTTAATTTATTTCTGCAATACATTAAAAGAATGCTTTTAATCATACACATCAAACATTAATTTTCAACCACGAAAACTTTAGTCTCTTTCTCATAGTGATTATAAAAATCTTTGCCATCTTCAGCAACTGCTTTTGCAACCTCTGGAGGCATAAGAGGTAGACTCTGAATATCCTCTATAGACATTAGTGTTGGCTCATACTCACCTTTGTTTCTATCTTCCATAAATTCTTCACCCACACCTGAGCCAAACTCTCCACCAAGATATTTACAAAGATAAAAATACTGGATAGTCTTGTCGTTTTCATAGGTATATAAATGTCTGACAGGTTCAACTTGAATACCGAACTCTTCCTCACACTCTCGTATAACACAAGCACTATGAGTTTCGTTACTTTCTAGCCCTCCACCAGCGAAAGTGTAATATAACCTACCCTCTTTAACTCTTTTCATTGTAACTAGCTTGTTGTCTATAAAAACAACTGCTCTACAACTCTGTCTTTTGTTCATAAAAACCCCCTTTTTACAAATAAAAACATAAAAAATTTTTCATTCCCAATTTTGCATTAGGATATATTATCACAAAATTTTCGACTTGCCAACAGTTCTGTGAAAATAATTTAAAAAATTTTTGCATTAATTCAACACCTAAAGTGTAACACAATTTTTCCATATTACAAACAATAATTTATTGTGTAAAACATATAGTTTATTAAATAATTATTATATAATACCTAGATACATAATAATAAAAATATGTACAGATAATATATTCAAAACAATAGATATTTGATATTTTTTATGTTAAACTTAAATTGTTAAGGGGGAAAAACTATGAGTACAATGTTTTGGATTTGGTTATCCATTATGGTTCTTGCCGTAATACTGGAAATCATAACCACCGACCTTGTGTCAATCTGGTTTGCCTTTGGCTCTATAGTACCGCTAATTCTATCAGCCTTTGATGTACTTAACCCAATTTGGCAAACAACAATATTTGTTGTAATATCTGCAGTTCTAATCGCCTCACTTAGAAAGGTTACTTTTAAATGGTTATTTAAAAACAACAATTCTAAGACAAATGTTGATGCCCTTATAGGACAAAAATATAGATTGCTTGAAACTACAGACTTCGAAACTCTAGGAAAAATCAAAATCAAAGATATTGATTGGAGTGTTAAAGGAGAAAAACAACAAACTATTGAAAAAAATGCTATAGTTGAAATCGTTAAAATAGAAGGAAACAAACTTATCGTTAAACCTGTAACAGAGGACAACAAAGCAGACAAAAAAGAAAAAGAAAATAACAAATAATAGGAGATAATATGAACGCTTTAGGAATAGTACTAATTGTATTAGGAATTTTAGTAGTAATTACACTTTTCGCATCAATCAAGATTGTTAGACAATCAGATGCAATCGTAGTTGAAAGACTAGGAAAATATCACAAAACTATGGAAACTGGTTTCCATCTAATCATACCATTCTTCGATAGATGTGGAACACCAATTTCACTTAAAGAAATCGTTGCAGATTTCAAACCACAACCAGTTATCACAAAAGATAATGTAACAATGCAAATTGACACTGTTGTATACTTCCAAATCACAGACCCAAAACTATTCTCTTATGGTGTAGACAATCCAATCAAAGCTATTGAGAACTTAACAGCTACAACACTAAGAAATATCGTTGGTGACCTTGAACTTGATGACACTCTTACTTCTAGAGAAATTGTTAACGCAAAAATGAGAGAAGTTCTAGACAAAGCAACTGACCCTTGGGGAATTAAGATTAATCGTGTAGAACTTAAGAACATTCTTCCTCCAAAAGATATCCAAGAAGCTATGGAAAAGCAAATGAGAGCTGAAAGAGAAAGAAGAGAACAAATCCTAAAAGCAGAAGGTGAAAAAAAATCTAGCATCTTAGTAGCAGAAGGTGAAAAACAATCTCAAATCTTAAGAGCTGAAGCAGACAAAGCAACCAAAATTTTAGCTGCAGAAGCAGAAAAAGCACAACTTATTGCAAAAGCAGAAGGTGAAAGACAAGCAATTGAACTTATCAATAGCGCAAAACCATCTGCACAATATATGACACTTCAAGGCTTCGAAGCATTAAAATCTGTTGCTGATGGAAATGCAACAAAATTAATCGTTCCTAGCAACATACAAGATATAGCAGGTCTACTATCTAGTATGACTGAAGTTGTAAAAGATACAAAATCAACTAGAAAATAATATTATACAAAAAAACCAAACTAACAATTAGTTTGGTTTTTTTATTTTTCGTTATTTATTTTACCAATAGATTTTTTATTACCATCTTCCTTCTTTTCTTTCTCTTTTTCTTTCGCTATGAGTTGTTTTTTGTATTCTTTATTCAGAGTTGCACGAAGAAAACAAACAACTATTAATGCAACAGTAGATAATGCAAAACTAATAGCAAATAAAATATAAACCGACATTCCTTCAACACCAAAAATTATCGCCAATAAAAAGAATATCCAACTTGATATGGAAAAAATACAAGTTAAAACATTTATTACTTTGCCTATTTTGGTTTTATCAAAAAGGTAATAATCATTAATATTACAGGTTACAGGAACTACCCTTTCTTGTTTAGTTTGTGTTTTTGTATTTTTATTATTAGATGCAGCCACCTTTCTATATTTCGAACCATTATAGGTTGGACTATTATTCATAAACTCGATATCATCATTATCTCTATCTAGTTTATCCCAGAAATTATCATCATCAAACATAACGCAATTCTCCTAAATCTAGTCTTCGTTATAAACATAGATATTAGGAAGGTTACGATACTTTTCATCTAAATCTAAGCCAAAGCCAATTACAAATAGATTTTCTATAGTTCTACCAACATAATCAGCTTCGAACTCTACTTTGCGGTTGCTAGGTTTATCAAGCATTGAAACAACTTTTACTGAAGCTGGATTTCTTTTGTTAAGTTCAGCTGTAAGTAGGCTAAGAGTATATCCACTATCTACAATATCTTCTACTAGAATTACATCTTTTCCAGCAATATCAAACTCCAAATCTCTTTTGATTTTCACAACACCGCTAGTCTCTGTTCCGCCATTATAACTACTTGCTTGAATAAAGTCTATTGTAAGTGGCAAATTAATATGTTTAATTAGTTCTGCGTGAAAAGGCTCTGAACCTTTCAGAACACAAACAATAATCGGCTCTTTGCCCATATAATCATCAGTAATTTGTTTACCAATTGCTCTAGCCATATCAACAATTTCATTGTGACTGATTAGTAATCTCATAACTATACCTCATTATAATTTATCTTCGTTTTCATTAGACCTTCTTGTAGGTGATGGTTTCTTCTCATTAGTAGTCTTTGCAACTCGGGCCTTCTTACCTTCACTTGCTCTAACTCCAGTTGAAACTTTATCTGTATATACACCACCGTATTGGATAACATTAAGATTACCCGCTTTGGAATTAAAATATAATAGATAAATTACTCGCTTATCTGGATAGTTAGGTTCGTTTTCGAATAAAGACAATTCCGCACTACCGTTTTTGTAAGTCTTACTAACACACGCCATAAGCAAAGACTTATTAAGATTTAACGGTCTATCCTCATCTGCTCTAAAGCCATACTTCTCAATACTTTGAGGAATATCAAAAACCCCCTCTGCATCTTTTAAAATCGCTTTAAGCATTTTCTTATCTTGCCTAGCATCTTCTAGTCTACCAAGCCTTCTTATAGCCATATTGTTTTTGATATTACCAATAAAATTAATTATCTTAGTTTTTAAAGAAATTCGCATATAACAACCTTCAACTAATCTTAAATTTTTATCTATTGTACCACAATAAACACCCAACCACAAATATAATAGCAACCTATTAATATCTTTGAATAAAGTTGTTTTAAAAACATTTGGAAAAAAAACAAGTTTAATATATCCTAGTAATAGATTAAAAAAGTAGAGGATATTATGTTCGGGATATACGATATAAATTCAAACTCAAGCCTTACATACAAAGAAAGACTTGATATATATAGAGAAGTAGGATTTGAAGAACTTGCAATATATCTAGACTGCGAGTATCAAACCAATAATGAGAAGTATCTAGATATTATTAATTACGCAAAAAGCATAGGCCTTAATATAAAACAGGTTCATCTTGATTGGAAAATATCTAACTTAATTTGCGATAGCTCTACAGACACCTATTTTGATTACATTTATTCCAAACTTTTGGAAGCCAATAATCTTGGAATTAAATATGTTGTTGCTCACGCATCACAAAGCGACACGCCTCCAATTATATCAAATATACAACTAGACAAGTTCAAAGATATGATGACAAAGTTTAGCGGTAGAGACCTTATACTATGTCTAGAAAATGTTAGAAACAATGACAACTTAGACAAAATACTAGAACTTAATTTAGATAATGTGAAGGTATGTTTTGACCTAGGTCACGCACATTGTTACGGAAACGAAAAGAAACTTTTTGAAAAATACAAAGACCACATTGTCTGCTCACACCTGCATAACAATTACGGAAAAGACACCCACGAAATTTTAACTCAAGGAGAGATAGATTATAAATATTTTTTAGACAAATTGTCTAATATAGAGAACTCTTCCAACTGCTTAGAATGTTTCCCACCAAGAGATAAAAATCTCACCAAAGATGAGTTTAAAATTTTCATTGAAGAATGTTATAATTCTGTCAAACAAAAAGCATAGACCAAATACGAGATAGAAGAAAAATGGATAACACTAATAGAATATTTTTTCACAAAGTATTTAAAGCAATTGCAGATAGTATTATCAAAATTTTTATTCCGCTTTATATACTAAAAACGACTAACAATATAAGCCTTTCTATTATATACATTAGTATATATTCTTTGTTCGTGTACCTACTTCAAATAATGCTAAAAAGATTTTATCAAAAACACAATATATTATGTATCATATTACATTGCATACCAATTATAGCAACGCAAACAATTCTTAGTTTCTGTCAAATAAATATAGTTACTTGTATAATATGTGCATTATTAATGTCAATTAGTCAAGTACTTTATTCAGTACCAATCAATACAATATTTGCACTCAACGACAAAAAAACAAATGTATCAAAGTTCGAAATATCAACAAACACAGGTAAGATAATCTTCACAATTATCAGCGGAATACTACTTGCAAAACTACCCAATTCTTTCGTTTTCTTAAGTATAATTGCAACAATCATTTATATAGTTAGTATTATCCCAATCGCCAAGTTCAATCTTCACAACTGTGCACCTATTTCTAAAACACCGACAGAGTATAGTTGCAACTATTCTTTTAGACTATACCACATATCTTTTAGTTTATTTCAAACAACAATTGACACACTAATACCACTATATCTGTATATTAATAATTTATCTTTTGAAGCAATTACAATGGTTATAGCACTAGTAGAATTATTTAAAATACTAGCAAATATAATTGCAAAAAAACTAATATCAAAACAACTTCTAAAAACAAGTTGTATCATAAGCTTTGTGATATTTATATCAAGCCTTATTGCTCTTATTATATTTAAAAATGCAACCATACTATATATCTTCAGTTCTATTATTGCTATATCATTTCCTCTATCTTTTGTACCACTATTCTATATATTCTGCAAACAAGCAAAAGACAAATCCGACACAATTTCTGATATGGCATTAAGAGATATTGATATTTTTGCTCCTCGCTCATTATACTACACTACTTTCTTTATCGGAGGATTTATAACACCAATAATTCTTGGATTTGCTTCTAGCATAACAATGCTTGTGTGCCAAATTAAAACCATCAATATTCACAAAGACATAATAAAAAAGTAACATAATTTAACATACAAAAATAAATACTATTAAACTAATAAAATACACTTAAAATAAATAAGGAGAACTTTTATGGAATTACAAAAAGCTTTTGAAAGCAGATGCTCAATTAGAAAATACAAAAACACAGATATACCAAAAGAAACACTTAGAGAATTACTTGAATGTGCTAGAATTTCACCATCTGCCAAAAACATTCAACCTTGGAAATTTTATATCGCCAAAGGAGAGACTAAAGATGCAGTTGCTGATTTTATGACTGAATACGCAGATGCAAACGGTCCTCAAAAATATGCCGGAATGTATAGTACAGGAACTGCTATAAAACAAGCACCAGTTTTGCTACTTGTATTTAGAGACAACGATGCACCACTTGAAAGAAACGACACTCTATCTATCGGCTCTGCAGTAGAGCATATTTTACTTAAAGCCACAGAACTAGGACTTGGCTCCCTTTGGATATGCGCTATGTATAAAGTCAGAGATAAGATAGCTAATCTTATCGGCACAGACCTAGAACTATATTCTTGTATTGCTCTAGGACACCCAGATGAAGAACCTTCTGCTAGACCTAGAAAATCACTAGAAGATATTGTAATGAACATTGAAGAAATTCAATAATTAATACACAAACAAAAAGCACCAAATAATTGGTGCTTTTTCATTTTATTAAATTGCTATTAATGTCGATACCAAATATTCACTTCAACGCTCTCGCCATTATCACAAAGTTTATGACAAGTGCCCTCTCTAAACAAATAAGTTTCTCCATAAGACACGGCCGTTCTACCATCACCCTCAACCTCAATAAAGCCACCATCAACTATTCCATAATGATAGATTTTCTTACAATCTTCCATACACATATCATATACTGTAATACCATTATAATCATAGTCTTTGGCAAAGTTAATATGAGGCATAATGTTATATTTAGTAAGTCCTAGTCCTGCAATTTGAATTTTGAAGTTCTCATCAGCAAAGTCCTCAGGTTCTTCTGGTTGAACATATACTAGTTCTGCACAATTCATTGAACCTGCACTTTGACCAATAATTACGCCATCATACTTAAGCAAAATTTCTTTTAGATTAATACTTTTGAAGAACTTATTTTGAGTAGGCACATGCCCACCAGCAAGAAACACAATATCACTAGACAACACCGCTTCTTCAATATCAAAACTGGTTCTGTCATCAACCACATTAATCTTAACAGGCTCAAAACCATCAAGTTTTAAGTTTTCCATTAATCTTTGGGAATGCTCATCACATTTCTCAAAATCGCTAGGATTACTTGCAATATAAGTAACAACACTTATATTAGGACAAGCAAGTCTTAATCTATCCACAAAGCCATTTGTATTATTAAGTTTAATAGGCCTTTTTGTTTCATCAGACCTATCATAACCACCAATCCAACTAGTTAAAAACAACTTTTTCATAAATGTTTCTCCATCTATTTTTTTCTTTTTTTATAAACCAATACACTATCATATAACAGACCCATTAGTCCACCGAGAACAACACTTAATACATTTAGCAACGCATCTGACAATTGCACCGAACGATAGACAGGCAATACAAACTGCAAAGTTTCTAATACAACACCAGAGAACAGTCCAACACCTATCAGTACAAGCATTTTGTTAATTAACGATTTCTTATTGAAATACACCACAAGTAACCCGATAGGAATTAACATTACAACATTAATTAGCAAATCAACTTTGTCCAGATTACCCAAATCAAAATTAATTAACTTATCACACCAATTAGCAGAGAAGTCAATTGAAACAAAAGCATAACTATCAACAAAATAAATTTTGCTAGTAATCCCAAAGAACAGAATTATAGCAAACAATACACCAAAAGTAATTGTTAGCAACTTTCCAACTCTGGAATTCCTAGCAAATATCCAAATTAATATAGGCACTATTATATAAAATATAAAAATACTTATGACAACTAAAACAATCGGAAGTTTCATTACCTCTCCCAAACAAATAATATTCTTATAACAAGAAACTTGTCGCTAAGAAACAGTATACTAGCAAAGATAAAATATCTAGGATAGTTGTAATAAATGGACTAGCCATTACAGCTGGGTCTAGATGACACTTCTTAGCAATTAATGGAAGTGAAGCACCAACAATCTTAGCCATAATAATAGTTACAAACATAGATAAAGAGATAATAAGTGCAGACATAGCATCAACACCTTCTACTCCAAATAGTAGACCATCAAGAAGTAGTATCTTGCCAAAACATACAACTGCTAGAGATAAACCTAGAATAACAGATACTCTAATCTCTTTCCAAACAACTCTTAGTATATCTCTAAAGCAGATTTCATTAACCGCTATACCACGAATAATTGTTGCAGATGCTTGACCACCAGCATTACCACCAGTACCCATTATCATAGGGATACACGAAGTAAGTAGAATTCCATATATTCCACTACTTAGTGTTGCCTCATTTGCACTAATTATAAGTCCAGTAAAGGTAGCAGAAATCATAAGCAACATAAGCCAAGGAACCCTAGTTAACCATAATCTCCATGCACTAGTCTTTAAGTATGGCTTTTCGGTAGGAGTAACAGCCGCCATCTTTGCGATATCTTCTGTTACCTCTTCTTCAATAACCTCGATAACATCATCAACTGTAACGATACCAACAAGTCGATTTTCCCTATCAACGATAGGCAGAGCAATAAAGTCGTATTGTCTAAATAGTCTAGCAATTTCTTCTTGGTCAGTATCAGTTCCAGCAGAAATTACATTATCGTTCATAATATCTGCAATTGTATCTTCCTCATCAGATAATAATAAATCTCTAATAGAAACCACGCCCTTAAGAACCCTCTCGTTGTCTGTAACATAGATGACATTGATAGTCTCCATATTGGCAGCAACTCGCTTAACACGCTTAATTGCACTAGTACAAGACATGGTTTCTCTAACATCTATAAACTCTGGTGTCATAATAGAACCAGCAGTTTCATCTTCATACTTTAAGAATTTGTTGATAAGAACTCTTGTTTCTTTATCAGCAGACTTAAGAACTTTCTCAACAACATTAGCAGGCATCTCTTCTACAAAGTCAACGGCGTCATCAATGTACATCTCTTCCATCAAATATGCAAGTTCTTTATCTGTAAGAGCAAGAACCAGCTTTTCTTGAATATCACTTTCTACATAACTGAACACCTCAGCGCCCATACTCTTCGGGAGAACTTTGAAGACCTTAACTAAGTCAATTGGATTTTCAATCTTTTCTAGCAAATCTGCTATGTCTTGAACATACATTTCTAGTAGTTCGGATTTAACTTCTTTTAGTTTGTTTTGTTCGATTTTTTCTAGTAATTCATCATACATAATCCTAATTCTCCTTTATTAATATTTTGTGTACGGACACAAGTTAAGTGTAAGATAATAAACCTACACTTATTTTTTAACACAAAAAAACAATTATCTGCAATTAAATTTTAAATATTCTATGCAAATAATTGTTTCTTTGATTAAAATCAATTCTCAAAATTATTATTCAAGTTCGCAAAGAACTAAAGAATATAGTCATCTTCAGCAGTATAGTAATACTCAAGTGGTGAAGGCTTCTTAGAATATGACTTATGTTTCTTTGGTTTTTTAGGTTTATCCTTATCAACCGGAGAAACTGGAGCACCTGCTACTTTTGCAGCACATCTAGCAATATATCTCTCAACACTAGCATTTGGAGTTAGAATATCTCTCTCACCATTCTCAAATGCTGTTTGCATAGATTCCATTTTCTTAATAATACCTTTATCTTGAGACTCTACAGTAATAACTCTATTCTTATTCCATTTACCCATTGTATTACCTTCAGATAAGTCGTGAGTATCACTTCCACCTGAATATACCATAGATTTCTTTTTAGCATAACTTTTAATAGCTCTATCAATTAGGTGTGCAGTATCTGAGTTTGCACCATTGTATAGAAGCTCAAAACCATCAAGACCTGCATTTAATAAAACTCTTAATAAATCCATTTTACTAGCAGTTCTTCTAAGGTTTTGTGATGGGTGTGCCATAAGCACTATACCGCCACTTGCTTGACCTACTTCGATTACTTTCTCAGCATCTAAATCAAGTCTTTCTACTGGAGGCATACCCTCTAATAATCTTGTTAATCTTCTTTCAGAAGTAATTCCTAAATCAATTCCTTTATCATCTAAGAAATTCATTATTTGTTTGTTTGAAGGTTCGCCCTCAACACCATTCTTTTTGAACCAGTCTTGTATCTCTTCTAAAGTTATACTCACGCCCGGTTTCAAAGAAATTAAATATTGTAATCGTCTTAAATCGAAATCTAAGTCGTTTTGATGCTTGATATTCATAAGTCTAACAATAGGACTTTCTGGACTTAAGTCTGCACCATAAATCAACAAGTGAACCTTACTAGCATTACCTTTTAAGTTAGCTACAGGCATTACTTTACAAGTAACTTCAACACCAGAAACTACATTAACACCACTATCAAGTGTGATATATGGAGCATTAAGAGCCTGTCCTTCCGCTTGCCATAAATCAATTGAGGCTTGTGGAGTATTATGGTCGGTCATCGAAATCCATTCTACACCATTTCTAAGTGCGGCTTGTTCAATTTGCGCAGGGGAAAGCACCCCATCAAATGAGTACTTTGAGTGAATATGAAAATCTGCTAATTTTTGGATATCTGCCATAATTTTCTCCCCCTTAACCATAGTTATTAATTATAGTTTAACATAGGTTTTCGTATATTTCAATATTGTTTTATCAAAAAGTTTTTTAATTTGTTTAAGTTCTAAATATAGGCATTAAATCAAATTCTCAAACAACCAATCTAGAGTTGTTTTTTGCGCTGAACTCAAAGGCATTCCCTTAAGTGAATTTAAGTATCTTGTACCTTTGATTGCTTGGACCTTGTCTCCATCACCTAGAGTTCCACCTAACAATAAGACTGCATCAACATCATTAGGATTATTTTTAACAAAATCCTCTAGTCTCTCAATTGCTGTATTGAAGATATTATCTGCAAAGCCCTTTAGTTCGTTATAATGTCTTTTGCTAATAATTGCACTGATAGAATCGCCATCATCTAATACATACTCATCCCAGTACATAAGTTCACCATACAATAGGTCTCCAGCTTGTAAAAGACACTTAGCATTGTTAAGTGTATCACCAATGCTCTCATAGTAATAACTAGCAAGAAGATAACTCTCTACCCTATTAGGTCTTGCTTCGTTAAGTTCTTTGATAATTTCCATTTCTTTGATACCAAGATACTTCTCTTCTTTGATTATGTTTTTGTTATAAGTAGAAGAAACTCTCTTAGCAGCATAATCACAATGTGGACATCTTTCAACATTAAAATGCCACAAATCATAATAATATTTTGCGCCCTCGCTACGAGGCTTTGTAAATGGGTCAACAGCCACTTGGTCGTCATATACAAATTCTAATCCGCAAATTCCACATTTTGTTTTCTTTTCCATAAATTCATCTCCATTTTTTTTACATTGTAACAAATATAATCTCACATTTCAAGACTTTATATAAAAATAATTGTATTTTTTTTGATATTATCTAAAAACCTTATAATCAAGCACAATTTCATTAATAAAATTCTTTAAAACCACTACCTGTTTTCACAATGATAATAATTATAAATATTCTCAGCAAGTTTCTCCCCGATACCTTTGATAGAGGACAACTCTTCAATTGTTGCCGATTTAATCTTCTCAACACTTTTGAATTTATCGAACAACAAATTAACTTTATTCTTACCTATAAGTCTGATGTTTTCTAATTCGGATTTTAGTGCATTTTTTTGACGCAAAGACTTTTGGAAAGTTATTGCAAATCTATGGCTTTCATCTCTAATATTCTGAAGCAATTTTAGAGCAAAATTATCTTTGCTAAGAACAACCTTCGTTCCATCAATTCTATATATCTCTTCTTCTCTTTTTGCAAGAGATATCATCTCTATATCTAGTCCACATTTAAGCATAGCTTCTCTAGCAAAGGTAAGTTGTATTATTCCGCCATCTATAAGAATTAAATCTGGTAATTCCGAAAAACTCAAATCGTTACCCTTCTTATATTCTTCAAACCTTCTAGTAAGCACTGTATTCATATTTCTAAAGTCGTTTTGACCTAATTCCTCAATTTTGAACTTACGATACATTTTTGCACTTTTCTCACCGCCAGTGAATACAACCATACTAGCAACGGTGTTTGTTCCACTTAGGTTACTAATATCATAGCCCTCTATTCTATTAGGCAATCTTTTCAATCCCAGCACTTTTTGTAGAGTTTTTATTGCACCCTTAGTTTTTAGTTCATAAAGTTTATTTTTCTCAATTGATTTGTTTAGAAATTCACTAGCATTATCATTACACATTTTTAGCAATCTAGCATATGGTTCTCTTTTGCCTGGTAACAACTGAATATTAATACCCGCATACTGAGTTAACCAAAGTCTCAACTCCTCGCTCTCATAAGCAGTTACAACTATTTTAGGAACAAGTTTATTACTTAAATAATACTGGGTAATGAAGTTACTCATAATATCCGATAAATCATCACTGGCGTCAATAATACTATAATTATTAACACCAATCATCTTGCTACCACGAATAGATGCAACTGTAACAACTGAACTCTGTCCATTTTCAGCAATTCCGAACACATCTATATCTACATTTTTATTAAGACCGGTTATATTCTCTGCATCAATATTCTCGATTAACTTTAAGTTTTCTCGCATCTCAATTGCTCTTTCGAACATTTCCATTTCGGAATAAGCTTTCATCTTGTCTGTAATTATCTTCATTGCCTCATCTAAATCTCCCTTTAGGAAATTGACTACTCTATCTACTTCCGCCCTATACTCTTCTTTTGAACATCTATTTGTACAAGGAGCTAGACAATTGTTTATATGATAGTTAAGACACTCTCGAGGGGATTTCTTATTTAGATTAAGTTTGCAATCTCGAAGTTTAAAAGTATTATTGATTATTTTGAATAACAATCCCGCGTTTATCTTATTAAAGTAAGGACCAAAATACATAGCCTTGTCTTTAAGAATTTTTCTAGTTACCTCCACTCTTGGATAGTCTGACTTGTAATCAACCTTAATATAAGGAAAAGCCTTGCCATCTTTGAGTAGAATGTTATAAAAAGGTGTGTGTTTATGAATAAGATTGCTTTCTAGATTAAGAGCCTCCAGTTCGCTAGGAGTAATAATATATTCAAAGTCATATACATTATCTACCATAGCCTGAACTTTAGGGAGTTTACGAGTGTTTAAAAAATAAGAAGAAACCCTGTTCTTCAGATTTTTTGCTTTGCCAATATAAATAATATTACCATAAATATCTAGCATCTTATAGACACCTGGTAAATTAGGCAAAGCGTGAACTTTAATCTTAATCCTCTCCAAAATTTCTTCTTTCATAATTCTCACTATTTATTTAATTTTTATTTCTCAAAAGTATAATCTAAAGAACTTAGCATTTCATTAAGTTCTGTTCTAGCACCATTATTGCCCTCAGACATATTCTCTGGTAGTTGTCTAAGAACTGTACCAAAAAATAATTTGTTATCTAGAACCTTATCATCTTTTTGCTCTGCAACTACTTTAGCAAGTCTATCTCGAATAACAGATAAATAAACAGCCATCTCTTCCTCGCCTAAGGTTCTAACTTGTTTGTTGGCAAGTAACCAGAACCTCTCAGTATGCACAGAAAAAGCATCTTTCTCTTCATCTGTTTTTGCTCTAGCAAATTTAAATTGAGCGTTCTTATAATTTTGAAAATTTTTTAATATTAACTGAGCCTTTCTTCTAGGAGATGCACGCTCAAATCTTTGCATATCACCTTCGTTAATATACTCTAATAACTCCATTGTTCTATCACTCATAATTACCAATCCTGCCTTTTTAAAGTTTTATCTTTAACATCATCATAATAATCAAAGTAATTTTGTTTATACCTATCATAACTGCTTCCAGTAGGTTTCATTGCTCTTAGTTCCTCAACTGTAAAGTCAGAAACTGAGAATTCCTCCATACTTTCAGCCAATTTCATCATTTCTCTTTCGTTCATAATATTCTCTTCTCTATATAATAATTATTAATTCATTTTAACATACACAACTTTAAAAAGTCAATGACCAATTTTGTAAAACAATTCAATCTACTCTCTCACACTTAATAAAGTAAGAATTTCAATATCTACATACTTTTCTACTTTAAACTTTTCGAAACATATCTCCCTACAACTTCGTTTTCGAGGATATGTCGCTCTCTCGCAGAGGGCGACCACAAAACACATTTTCTATTCTTACTCTTGCAAGCAAGTAAGAATTTCAATATGTTTTGTATATGGAAACATATTATACGGTTTAACAGTTGTAAGATTATAGGTTGAGTTCTTTGTTAAATATTTGATATCTCTTACACAAGTTTCTGGGTTGCAACTCATATACACAATCTTGCGTGGATGTAATTTTATTAGAGCATCAACTACCGATTTCTCCATTCCCAATCTTGCAGGGTCAACAAACACAACCAAATCTTCGGCAGGTCGAATTTTGGAGATTTGTTCTTCACACTTACCGCATAAGTGTATTATATTTTTTACACCATTTAATTTTGCCATAAATTTAGCATTGTCTACTGCAGACTGAACTTCTTCTATAGACACAACCTCTTTGCAGTTTTTAGCAAACATTACACTAGTAATACCAATTCCACTATAAAGGTCAACTACAGTGGTATTTGGTGTTATTTCTAAATCTTTGAAGGCTTCTTTGTACATCTTCTCTGCAATCTTCAAATTAACTTGCAAAAAAGAGTTTGGGCTAAGAGACACTTTAACACCACAAGTAGAAAATTCAAGGAACTTGTTCCCCTTAACAAATTTAAATCTTGTATCAAAGACTGCTCTATCTGTTCTTCTATTAATGTTAATATACAAAGACACATCAGTAAACATTGTACTAAGTTTGTGATAAAGCCACTCTCTTCCTGCAAAGTTATCTGTCGTAGCAACCAAAGTTAGTTGCAGTCTATTATCTATGCATCTTGCGTGAGCATATCTAATTATACCCTCTCCAAAACGATTATATGGGCGAATTCTAAACCTAGAAACAAATTCCCTTAATACTGATATCAAACTGGTTGCCCAATCGCCAAAAAGAGCGCAACTATCTACATCAGTTATCTTTGTACTACCCTCTTCAAAAAAGCCTATCAAGGTTTTGCCTTTCAATTCACCAAAAGCTAGATGAATTTTGTTACGATATTTCAAAGGATAATATTCCGAAACACAATCACAAATTTCTGTATCCTTAAAGTCGGCAAAAAGGCCTTCTATTTCTTTAGTCTTAGAAAGGTTCTCTTCTTCTATTGATTTGTCAATTCCCAAACAGCCTCCGCATCTAACAGAGTACTTGCAATTACTTTTCATACTTTATCCTAAATTTATAAATCTAAAAGTTTCTATATACAAACAAAAAATGTGTTAATGTTTTTGGCAAAAGATTGCCTTTCTAACATTAACACAAATTAAAAGTCTAAACAATCTTGCTACTAATAGTGAAGGTAACGAATACTATAAATGCATCTTTAGCTTCTGAAGATACTGTTGGAGTATCCTGCATACTAGATACATCAATCTTCATAGCATAATTACTTGATGCATCTGAGAAATTAATCACAACATATTTAGCCATTAGAGTACCAGTTTCATCATCTTCAAGATTATTGCCATCAACATCTAATCTTGTTACTGATACAGGAGTACTTAGACAGCCAAACACATTACATATTTTATCTACGAAAATATTTGCATCTGCAGAAAGTCCATCAACCTTCTCTACATTATCTGGTGCACGATTAATAAATGTGCTATTAACCTTGATAGCATATAATTCTTTTCCTTTACCATTGTTGGATTGGATTAGGTCATATATGAAGCTCAACATTTCATCATTTTGGTCGTGTTCACAAGAACCAAGAGCATTTGGTGTGTGATTATGTGAAGTAGAGAACTCTTTGTCAAAATAAGCAAGTTCGCCATTATATTTGCCACTACCAAAGAAAGATTGTAATCTTGTAGCAACATCATTAACTGTAAAGTGTAATGTGCTGAAGTTCAAATCAGCATCTAGACTAACTTCGTTATGATTTAGATAGTTTTTGAAATCCATATAATCTATCATCCAACGAGTTGTACCAGTGCTAACACCAACTAAATTATTAGCATAGTTCACAGTAACTGTATCTTCAGCTCTATTATCGCCAACTTGACTAAATTTATAGATTTTGCAACTATCTGCTCTGAACAAGTTCTCGAACACATCTGGAACTATTGTATCATAGATATATTCATCTTCATCCATACCAACTTGAACTTGATAAGGATATCTAAGTCCGTGCTTATATTCAAATTTAGAATTGTCTACTTCTCTAGTAATAATATTACTAATTCCATCTACCATAATTCTTCTGAAGTATGGAGAAGTCTCGTTGTTTTCGAATATTGTTACCATACCAAGTTTCAATCTCTCAGTAGTTCTTGAAGCATTGTCAACACTAATTGGAGTTGTAATCATTAATTTCTCAAATAATCCATTTTTAGCAAAACCTGTTACTTGAGCAACTGACATATTAGCAATATTAGTAGCGGTAATAGAACCACGACAAATATTATAACTAATTATACCATCATTACTTACACCTGCTATAGAACCAGCAACAACACTATATAGATTGTTAAGAGTTGTTGTTGCATCACTTTGACACAAATTAATAACACCGTTTTCGTTAGTACCAACAATACCACCAACATAATATTCTGAACTAGCATTAGAAGTCTCTGCCTCTGCAGTAGTCAAAGTAATTCTAGCATTAGTTGAACAATTCTTAACCTCGGCAAGTGTATCATTAATACCAGCAATACCAGCAATATTAATTCCGCCACCGTACATAACAGACATTCCGGCATTATTATTAAAATTAATCTCACCAGTGAAAGTACAAGTAGACATAAAGCCTTTGTTATGACCTACAACACCAGCAATAGTTGAAGCACTCTCAGAACTAGTAGCAATAATCTTGGCTTGAACATAACAGTTATACACCATTGAGTGTGAACCTATAACACTAGCAATACCACCAGCATTAACACCAATTCTGCTACCACGCTCGTTATTAATGATAATTTCGCCATCTACATTGACATTATCAATACAAGTAACATCTTCCACTAATTTCTCATCTTCATCAGCGGTAACAACCTCCATAGGCATACCTGTATAAAGAAGAGATGCATCAACAGTTGCAGAAATTCTATTGTCTACACCCTTGCCATCAACCTTGATTTTACCTCTAACATCAATATCGCTAATAACAGGAACATTGAAGAAGGAACTAATATAGTAACTAGAATTCCTCTCTGAATTATCTACAGTAATATTTTGAACACCCATAAATATTCTTGTAGAGAACACTCCAGTACCATTTCTAAACAAAGACTTAATGTATGTGTTTTCAAAGCCACTCTCACCAATATCTGCACCATTTAAAGTTGCTAGTTTGAAGTTACTAATAACATAATTAAAGCCATAGAATTCCGACTTGCCCAAGTTGATACTTACTTCTCTGCCACCAAGGTCAATATTATTGCGTAGAGCATAGATATTAGTCTCTTCAGTGTGATTGTTGATATCCAACAATTCATCTGCAGTAGAAATAAAAGTTATAGTACCAGTCGCAGTCTTGATATTGCTATGTTCCACATCTTCAAATAGAGTTTCCCAACTAGCAATTGCACCGTCACCATCTAAGTCTTTTGATACCGGTGTTTCATCTTTGCCACAAGCAACTAGACCGCCACTACAAGCAAGAGCCAATGAACACGCACATAAATTTTTCCATATTTTCTTCATATTCAACCTACTTTTTCATTTAATCGGTTACACTTCAAGCAAGGCAATACCCCGCTTATAAAAGTCTTGCGAAAACAATTAAAACTATTGTTATTTTGTGTATTTTTGAAAGTAATATTTTGCTTAAGTTCATCTTTATCACTGACAAAATTAAACACTTTTCGCACTTTAACAATATTATTTTAATAAATATATATTTATTAGTCAAACAAATTAAGTTGTTTTATCCTTTTATCGCCAACGATTGTCAAAACTAAAAATCAGCCTAAAATACAAAAAACAACTATTTGTACCGATTATACCAACTCTTGTATTAATTTGTTTGTAATTTTGGGAATTTCAGTGTAAAATATATGTACTACAAAATTATGGAGATTTTATGAAATTAAATAATGTAGATTTTCAATTAATTGAAGAGGCAAAAAAAGTACTTAACGAAAACTTAGACCTGTATGAAGATAAGAACACAATCGTTGGTTGTGCACTACTTACCAAATCGGGCAAAGTATACAAAGGCATTAACTTACTAACCTCTCACTCTGTATGCGCTGAACAAGTTGCTCTAGGTCAAGCATTTGCTTGTAATGAAAGAGACTTAGACACTATTGTAGCAGTAAAGTTAGACAGTAATGGCAATCCAAGAGTTGTGTCTCCTTGTGGCCTATGTAGATATATTATGAACAAACTTGAACTAGATATAAAGGTGATTGTTGAGGATATTGAGAACGACACAATACTCAAAGTCAAAGCATCATCACTACTTCCTTATCCTTATAAAAGAGATAGCGAAGATTAAAATTTATAAAGGAAAGTAATGGCAGAAATTAACGAACAATTCAAACTTAAGATGGAGAAATTATTGGGTTCTGAGGCACCCGATTTTTTCAAAGCCTTAGAAGAACCTTGCAAAAAAGCAATTACTGTTAATTTCAACAAACTACCAAAAGAAAAATTCGAAAATATAGCCGATTTTAACATAACTCCTATACCAGAAGTCAACAACGGATATCTTGTAGAAAACTTAAAAGTTGGCTCTCATATTCTTAATCATTTAGGAGTCATTTACTCACAAGAACCAAGTGCTATGTACCCAGTAGAGATGCTAGATATTGAAGAGGGTGATATCGTTCTTGATTTGTGCAGTGCACCAGGTGGCAAGTCTATTCAAATACTAGAGAAACTTAATGGAACAGGACTACTTGTTGCAAACGAGATTGTATATAATAGAGCAAAAATTCTATACGAGAACCTAAACAGAATGGGATTCAAAAACTTCATAATCACTTGTGCTAGTCCACAAGAATTCGAAAGTACCAATTTAAAGTTCGACAAAATCCTAGTTGATGCACCTTGCGGTGGCGAAGGAATGTTCAGAAGAGGCAATTTTGATTTCTCAGCTTATTCAAAAGCAAGTATCGAAACCAATGCAAAAAGACAATTAAGTATACTTGGTAGCATAAAACACCTACTTAAACCAAACGGAAAACTTGTATACTCAACCTGTACTTATGATATTCTAGAGAATGAAAATGTAATCTGTGAATTTGTAAAAGAAAATCCTGATTACAAAATACTAGATTATCCTAGACTTAATACTGTTACCTCTGAAGGAATTAAAATTGAAGAATATAATACTCACTACTCTAGAAGACGATATCCTCATAAGTTCGAAGGCGAGGGGCAATTTATGGCACTACTTCAGAGAGACAATTTCGAAGAGGAAGAGAAAACTTCTAAACTTTACGCTAGAGGCTACGAACCAATTTACAAAAAAGATATAGAAATTTTGCGTTCTACCTTCAAAAATGTAGCAGATATCAAAGACTTAAACTTATACAAACGCAACGACAATTATTATGTCGCACCCGACTGCGAGTTTGACTTTGGCAATATTAATGTTCTAACCTTAGGTGTTTTACTAGGAACACTAAACAAAGGGACTATTAAAATTGCTCACGAGTTCTATCACTCACACCCAGAATTATTCTATAACCATATTGAACTAGACAATAACCAAGTTGCCGATTACTTAAAAGGCTATGAAGTAGATATTGACAATAACAAAAATGGTATTATAATTGTTAAGAACAATGGCATTGCTCTTGGCGGTGGCAAAGCTGTCCAAGGCAAACTAAAAAATTATTATCCAAAAAATTTAAGAAACTAAAAGGAACAAAAATGAAAACTTTACTTTTTTCACACAAAGCAGATATCGATGGACTATCACCAGTTATATTTCTAAAATTAATCAGAGAGGATTTGGAAGTCCAACTTCTTAATGCTCACGAACTTAATCCAAAAGTAACCGAAATGATTAAGAACAAAAGTTATCTTCAATATGATGAGATATTTATTACAGACTTAACTTTAGATGAACCAACTTGCGAATTAATTATGAGTACTGGTTACGATAACAAATTCCACTCTTTCGACCATCACGCTTTGAACCTAGTTTCAAACAACTATCCTTTTGGTGTAGCAATCAGCAAAAATGATGAGGGCGTTAACGAGTGCGGAACAAGTCTATTCTATAAATACTTGTGTAAAGAGTATCCAGAGACTTTCTGCAACCCTGCACTTGAAACTTATACCGAACTTGTTAGACTAAACGACACTTGGGACTGGGCTAAAACCAATAATACAGATGCTACCAAGTTAGGAGACCTACTAAATATATATGGTAGAGAAGACTATATCGAAACCTACTATAATTATTTCAAAAACGAAAAGACAAAGTTTGACTTTACCGACAATCAAAAGTACCTTCTTGATGTAGAAGAAAAAAGAATTAAAAGATATCTTGATGAAGCAGAGAAAACTATGTTCCACGCAACCCTATGTGGCAGACCTTGCGGAATAGTATTTGCCGAACAACATAGAAGCCTACTTGGAAATTATCTTGCAGAGAAGTACGCATACTGCCTAGACTATATTGTTATGATTAATATGCAACAAGGAATATCCTTTAGATGCAACAAAGACAATGTTAATGTTGGAGAAATTGCAACTGTTTACGGAGGCGGTGGACATGTAAAAGCATCTGGCGCTCCAATGGACAATTCTCTAAAAAGAGAAGTTCTAAAACTTATCCTAAAAGACAAATCAATGTTCAACAAATAACAAGTTGTTGACAAAACTTATAACATAAATTACAAGAACACAAATAAAGTGGAGTTTTATGGAATATAAAAAGTACAACAAAGAACTAGAATATAGTTATTGTTTTGGAGGCTTCCCCACTTACGAATTACTTAGCAAAAAACCTAAACAAGTTATGCAATTAATTCTACACGAGAAAGCTGAACAAAACAAAGAACTAAATAGTGTTTTAGCATTAGCAAAAAAGAACAATATCCGAACCATTACTAACGGAAAACTAATAGAGAAATTATCTGGTAAGGGTAATGTGTATATTATGGCAGTTTTCAAAAAATACAACCAAACCCTACAACAGAAAGAAAACCAAGTATTACTTTGCAATCCTAGCGATATGGGAAACCTTGGAACTATTATTAGAGTTATGCTAGGTTTCAACTATACCAATCTAGCAATCATTAAACCTTGCATTGATATATTTGACCCCAAAGTTGTAAGAGCAAGTATGGGTTCAATATTCTCAATCAATATCAAACTATATGATAGCATTGAAGATTATTTAAAAGAAAACAACAATCACATTTATCCTTTTATGCTTCAAGCAAAAGAAACCTTGCAAGATACCACCAACAAAACAACACCTCACACACTTGCATTTGGAAACGAAGCACACGGACTAGATGATAGTTTTCTACAACTTGGCACACCTCTTATCATTAAGCACTCGAATAATATTGATAGCCTAAATCTATCAATGTCTGTCGGAATTGCTTTATATGAATTTTCAAAATAAAAAAAGAAAAATGAGTTCAATTTAAACGAACTCATTTTTTATTATTATTTCTTGCGTCTCAAATCACAACCCTCAAAATTAATTCTTATACCCTGTTTCTTATGTGACAATCTCGAAAACAATCTCTCTCCATACTCATTTTGAATTTGAGCAAAATCAAGATTTGTAGAAATAACAGTTTTCTTATGATTTACCAACCTATCATTTATAACTGAATATAAATACTCAACAGTGATATTATTAATTTTATTCTCTGTTCCTAAGTCATCTATAAACAAAATTTCAGCATCAAGATAATCTTCCATTATAACAGACTTCTCATCTAATGATGCACAATGATATTTAAGCATATCTTGATTAAAGTTAAATGCTGTAACAAATTTTACCCTTCTACACATTGACACAGCATAAGACATCATACACTCCATAAGATAGGTCTTACCTACGCCAGTATCTCCAAACAACAAAATGGTATCATATTGAGTTGTATCAATATCTTCGATAAACTTTTTCATTTTATCATAAATAAGTTTAACTTTCTTTGGATTATCAAAGATTGAATAGTCATCATTAAATTGAGGCAAGTTATCTATATCAATACCGTTTTGTCTGGCAAACTCAAGACTCATTTCTTTAATAAGACAATCACACATAACCTTACCTTCTGTATATCCTGTATCTTTACATTTATCACAAGTATACTTAGGTCTAAGTGCAGACTTGTCAACACCATTAACTTTAAGAAGTTCAGCCATAAGTTCACGAGTTTTATTATACTCTTCTCTTTTCTTTTTTGAACTTTTACCAGCAACATCAAGCTTAGCAATTTCTACAACAAGTTGTTTAGCCTTTACAA
>JAZLDP010000183.1:0-9098 GCA_045614835.1 Clostridia bacterium
AAATTAATTTATTTCTCATATTATTTAATTTTGCTTAGTATAATTTTGATTGTAATTGGTGTTTAAAGATAAGGCATTGTTTTTAAATAGTTTTTAAATAAAAGAATTATTGTTTCATTTTGTTTTATACAAAAAAATAAATGTGCTAAAATAAAAGTATAAAATGACTTAGGTCAAAATATAAAAAGGGGATTTAAATATGAAAGCACTTGAAATAATACTTCTTATTCTTTGTGTTGCCCTTGCTACTTTCTTTATTTTTGTAAGAGTGAAGTGGGGCGGACTAAAAGGTCTTATTACTAAGACTATTGCTTCTTTTGGTTTTGTGGCTTCAGCTGTGATTGGTCTTGTAATAAGTGATGCTACTGAACTAAGCAAATGGGCAGTAGGCTTAATTGTAATAGGACTACTTTGTGGAATGGTAGGAGATATCATTCTAGACTTAAAGGTTATCTATCCTGATAATGATAATTATTATCTTAATACAGGAATGGGTTCGTTCTTTGTAGGACACATATTCTATATTATTGCTTTCTCATTATTGGTTAATAGTAATATAGAGAACTTCAATTCGACTGTTGAGATGTTTGGCTGTACTATTCCATTGTTAATCACTGCAGGTGTGGCTGTTGTTCTAACTCTTATGATAACTCTATCCAGCAAGAAGATGGGTCTTAATTTCGGTAAGTTCTTATGGCAGACAGTAGGATATACCTTTATCCTTTCTTGCTCTATGGTATACACTTTAGTATTATCTATTATGGGCGGTGGACTATGGTTGGCATTTGTTGGTATGGTACTATTCTTCTTATCTGATGTTGTATTATCTTTCCAATATTTCGGAGGCAAACTTGCTGATAAGAAACTAATTGCTGTTAATCACGGATTATACTATGCCGCACAAATTATATTGGTTGCTGTATTATTCTTAATATAATTAAATAAAACAAAAACACCTTTACTGATATAAAAGTAAGGGTGTTTTTTGTAGTTCGTATATCGAAAGAGCATAAAGCACAGACTAATCTCGAACTGTAAATAATTATTTTTTGATACGGTTAGCAAGGGTTGTGATTAATTTCTCGCCAGTGCAGTAGATAGCAATTGCTAGACCATCAAGAATAAAGATAAATAGAATTATTCTAAAAAATCTTTCGCTAATATCAAGCAATAGTCTGCCATTAGCAGAGTTAAGTGCCATAACAATTAGAGCAAACACAACAACTGCAATTGATACTACATAAAGGATAATTCCGGCAATATATTTTTGTCTATGCATACAAGTACAGATAATGTCGTATACCACTGCTACAACCAAAGCACTTGCTAGGATATAAAATACAACCCTCTCCCACATAGCCATACTAGCCGAAGCAAGACTAATCATAAAGAATACTTCAATAACAATCATAGCTCCGATTAGGGTGTAATAGGTCATATTAAGCAGAACCCTTTTCAAATTTGCGTCCATATTTAACCTCCTTAAATTAGATAATTTATTTTGGATAAAAGAGGGTTGTAATATGCGAAATATGTAGATTAAATTATTGAGAGTTAATTGGAATTATTTGTAAAAGCAAGTTGTTTAGAGGGAATAAACTTATATA
Organism: Clostridia bacterium; assembly: GCA_045614835.1. GTDB lineage: Bacteria > Bacillota > Clostridia > Christensenellales > UBA1242 > UBA11490. The sequence goes on from JAZLDP010000183.1 coordinate 1,608, forward strand.
AAAGCGGTTTAATATATAAAAAATTGCAAATAGGGAGCAAAAAACTATCTTTAAATTATTTTTTATGCTACAATACAATGTTAATAAATTTAGGAGAAAACTTATGAAAGTAGGAATTGTAGGACTACCAAATGTAGGTAAGAGTACACTTTTTAATGCAATAACTAAGAAAAATATTCCAAGTGAGAACTATCCATTCTGTACAATTGAGCCTAATGTTGCAATTGTAGGTGTTCCTGATGAAAGACTAGATGTGCTTGGAAAAATGTATAATACTAAAAAAATTACCCCTGCAATCTTAGAAGTTGTAGATATTGCGGGACTTGTTAAAGGTGCCAGTCAAGGCGAGGGACTAGGAAACAAATTCTTAAGCCATATTAGAGAAGTAGATGCGATTATTCATGTGGTTAGATGTTTTGAGAACTCTAAAATTATTCATGTGGAAGGCAGTATTGACCCTATAAGAGATGTTGAAGAGATTAACTTAGAACTAATACTAAGTGATTTGGAAAGCGTAAACAAGAGACTAGAGAAGTCTGCAAAATCTCTTAGAAATGGCGATAAGAAACTTGCTAAAGAAGTTGAATTATTGGAGAAATTAAGAACAATACTAGAGAGCGAGAAACCTGTTAGAAGTTATCCTGCTAATGAGGAAGAAAAAGAATTGATTAGAGGCTTCTTCTTGATTACAAGCAAACCTGTTATATATTGCGCTAATATTTCTGAGGCTGGTAATAGCAGTGCTTTTGAACTTGAGCAAGTAGAGAAATTAAAGGGCCTTGCTTCTAGCGAAAAGGCAGAGGTAATCGTAGTTTCTGCTAAAACAGAAGAGGAACTATGTCTACTAGATGATGAAGAAAAAGAACTATTCAAAGCAGAACTAGGAATTGAGAGTTTTGGTCTTGACCAATTAGTCCTTGCTGGATATAGAGTGTTAGGACTTATCTCATATTTAACAGCAGGAGAACAAGAGTGTAGGGCTTGGACAATTGTAAATGGAACCAAAGCTCCACAGGCTGCAGGTAAAATCCATACCGACTTCGAGAAAGGCTTTATTAAAGCTGAGGTTGTATCTTATGAGGATTTGGTTAACCTAGGCAATTATAACTTGGCTAGAGAGAAAGGTCTTGTTAGAATAGAAGGCAAAGAATATGTCGTTAAAGACGGAGATGTTGTTTACTTTAGATTTAATGTATAATAGGTGAAAAGATGGAAGAAAAGGAAGAGAAAATTTTTAAAACTCCTAATGATTTGAAAGTTAATGTTACCAAAAGTAATGGTGAAGTGGTTATTGATGAAGAGTGTTGTACTATGGTATCAATAATTATGAAGAATACTGGTGATATGGCAGCAAGTTTTTTTGGTGCGCACAACCCAGATGTTGTAAGAGTATTAGAGAAATCTCTTAAGAATTATTTCAAGGGTATCAAGAAAGAACTTAGAAAGAACTATTATGATAGTTCAGAAGAGGAAATTAAGATAATTGGAGAAAGTATCCCAGATAAAGATAAATGGTCGGGAGAACAAGTTCCAGACTTGCCAGAGGGTGTGAAACCTACCAAAATACCTGCTACAAAAGTTTCTCCAGTAACTAAGAAAGAAAAACCTGCTAAGCCTACTACCAAGGCTACTAAGGAAACAAAGAAAGCACCTAAGACTAAAGATGAAGTGAAATAATAAATAAAGACACGCTAGATAAAGTAGCGTGTCTTTATTTGTTTATATGCCAAAATATTTTAATGGGTCTCTTAAGTTGTAGTATGCGTTCCAAAAGTAAGTGTCGTGATTCCAGTTTGCATCATCTTTATTTTCTCTAACAAATTTATCGCAATAATCTCTAAAGAAAATTCTTAATTTATCAATCAATTTATCAATATAGTTTTCTTTTAGGATTATCCAATCACCAGCAAACATTCCGTTTTCGTATTTTATTTGTGCTGTGCCATTCTCTATTGATGCAACATTGTTAGGATAGTATTTTTTTAGGTCTAGATATGAAGATATAGTATTGTGTTTAAGAAAATTGTTAATTTTGTGAAGCATATTATAAGCATTGTATTTTTCTAGGTCTCTAATTTTAATGCCCTTTCTATTTCTCGCTAGACCATCTGTAAACTCAACAAATGATTTAAAATTATAATCATTACCTTTATATCCAAGTTTACACATAGCAGTTAACATTATTCTATCGGTTTCGGCTGCTAATTTTGATATAAATTGACAATATAAAGATTGAATAACATTTTTGTATTTGTTTTCTCTCTTTATTGAAGACATTAATGCATCAAACTCGATATCATCATAATCATCAGAGTTTGTTGTATAAGCTATAGCGTTGAGCCTTGTTTCATCATATATATCTTTTGGTGTCTTTATCATTTTAAAAATTGGCTTAAATTCAAGATTCCAGTCTTTAGCAAATTCGTTCAACATTTCGTCAAAGATATTAATTACATAATCATATTTGCTTTTTCTTTGAGGAATAAATGGTTTGTTTACATCTTGTTTTAGTAGTCCTTCAGGTAGAAAGTCCATTATTTCAACAGATTCACAAGCATTTTTATATTTGTTAATATCAATTTGAAGTCTGTCTTCTTTGTTTACAGAAAAGCCCCAAAATTCCATACTTTGAAGTTGTGGGTCGCTCCAAGATATTGTTGAATCATTTTTATCGTAGGTTGATTCGGCTACTTGATTTTTATTGTTTTTCATAATTTTTTACTCCTTTTATATAAAAATCCTTTTTTATATGAGTAAAAACTGTGCAATCTTTTTGATTACGCTGAGAGTATATCATAAAAACTTTTAATCTGCAATAGTTTAGTTGCAAAACAACAAACATAATATGTAGATATATGTGGCAATAAAAAAGATAAGACCCAATAGTCTTATCTTTTAATTTTTTATTAATCTGCAGTTCTTTCTGTAGGAACATGAATCATTCTGCGTTTCCATAACCAAGGTGTTTGGTGTTGATTGCCGAAGAAGGAAGCAATTAAGGCAATTAAACAAGTTATAATACAAGCACCAAGTAGTCCAGCGCCAACCATACATACTACGAAAGATACCATTGACCAAGTAGCAGAAATGCTTTCCATTAATTTAGGTAATAGGAAGTATTGTCCTACAAGAAGTCCGCTTAGGATTTCCATAATGTTAAGTTCTAGACCTTCGTTAGCGTGAATTCTTACAAATCTATTATTCTTTCTGAATAGTAATGGAATGAAGAATAGTATGTAAGCAGTCCAAGCAATTTTTCTACCAGATAGAATTTCCATACGGTCAAGTCTAATTCTTTCAGTGCCTTTCTTTTGCTCTTTGTGTGCTTTGATATCTCCACCAAGTTTGTCAGGGTCAATCTTAACGATTTGCTCACTTGCTTGTTGAATACCAGCCATTTCTGGAGTGAATACGCTATTGTCTGTAGCTGGGGCAGTGTTTTCAGTTGCTTGTTGCTCAGTTGATGGGTCATAAGTAGAGATATAGTCTAATTCTACTTTAGGTGCTTCTTCAACTTTTGCTTCTTCTTGAGCTTGAATTCTAGCACTAGCATCTCTAGCTACAACTCTATCTAGTAGAGTGTCAGATTGAATTACTTCTGCGTGTTGTGCTTGTTCTGGTTGAGCAGTAGGTGTTTCTACAACTTCTTCTTTTTCTGGTGTATCTATCATATTAATTTCTTCCTTGTTATCATTGAAATCGTGAAAATCAATGTACTCATCATTATATACTGGAGTAAATACAGCATTATCTTTAGGGGTAAATGTTGATGCAATACTTGTATTGCCATACTTATCTCTAAGGGCTGCTTGTTTAACTTTCTCCTCATTGATTTTCTTTAATTTATTCAGTTTTCCTATAACTTCGGCGTCTATTGAAAGGGTATAATTACTTTGGTCAATTGGTTTGCCAGTAATGTTGTCTATAATTATATAGTTCCTTGTTTCAACAGGCATATCACGAAGTATCATTGAATCTTGTGCTTCCATTTTTTCACCTTGATACTATATATATTTTAATTCTAACTATTGCGGTTTATTCATTAAAGTGTTAATTATCTTGCAGTACTTGCTGCAGTCTCTCCACCTGTGCTTTCGCTTGAACCGTTATCTGCTGGAACTTCGTTATCAGAAACGATTTTGTCAATTATTTCTTGAATGTTCTCTTGAGTTAAGTTGTTTTCAACGAAATCTTCTACAATGTTGTATACACCTTTGGTAATTTTGGTATCTTGAATTGCATTGTATACAGGATTGCCGATTAATGGTAATTGACAGATAAGAGTACATAATGCTAGAGAAACTAGAACCATAACTCCACCTTTAACAAGTCCAAATACTAAGCCTAATACTCTATTGATACCGCTAACTGTAGGACTGCTGTTAACAACTGCTTCGAACATTTTAGATAAGATGTAAATTGCAAGTTTGATTAAGATAAACACGATTACAACTGATGCAATCCAAACTGCGAATTTGGCAACTTCAACATTGCTTAGTTCGATTACTCCGAAAATTTTCATTGAGCCAGTCTCTGCTCCGTCTAAATGTTTAAGAACGAAGTCTTCGAAGTTGAATATTCTGTTAACTAGGTTAGCAACATGCTTTGATAAGAATACAGAAGCAACAAGTGCAAGTCCTGTTCCTACTAAACTTAGTATGCTATCAAGTAAGCCTTTTGAGATGCCTACAATAACACTGATAACAACTAGTAGTATTAAAATTCCGTCAATAATATAACTCCACATACCTTTCTCCGCTTTCTAGTTCCTAATTGAGTTAAAAAATTCCATACATTTTATAGATAATTATTAACACAAAGGGGTTAGAAATTAACAATATTTTTTAATTTTATAAGAATATAATTCTATATATTACAATTAATATTAACATATATATTTGATTTTGTCGATTAATGTTGAGGTGGTTTTGCAAAATTTTGAAAAAATTTTATTGGTATTAGGTGGAAAATTATAGAGAAGAATAGGTCGTTTATTCTACTAAAATCGAGTTTAAAGTGCTTGAAATATTAGTCGAATATTATACTAATTTGAGGTAATTAGAGGTCTTATCTAAAAACCTATTTTAAGTATAACTTTGAGGGTTTCAAACACCGAAAATTTGTTAAAAATTGATTAAGTTATAATGATTTAATAGTTTTTTTGTTGTTGTAATAAAATGGCTATATTAGGTGGTAAAACAAATATGAAGTTTTCGGTATCTGGAGCGGAACTGTTTAAGTTTGGCTATGAAATTTTCAAAAAAATCAAAGGGTGTAGAGAGGTTGTTTTTTTGTGTGTTGGTAGTGATAGATTTGTGTCAGATAGCCTAGCACCAATCGTAGCTGAAATGTTGAGGTCGACCTATAATATTCCTGCTATAGTGTATGGAGGTATTAGGTATAATGTTAATGCGACTAATCTTATGGAGGTGGTGCATTATATTGAGGTTAGGCACGAGGAAGCGCTGGTTGTTTTGATAGATGCTACACTTGATACTGAGGTGGGGAAAGTGGTGCTTACAAACAGTGCTTTTGCGGGTGCAGGAAACTGTCTGCCTAACCGTAAAATAGGAGACATATCTATACTAGGAGTGGTCGGTCGAAAAGTGGCTAATTTTAATCTAAACTCTACACGACTAAATTTGGTTCTTGATATGGCTGAGTTTATTGCCAAGGGGTGTTATTTGGCGGTAAGAAAAAACTTAGAATTCTGTAAGAGAGAACCAGACAAGAAGCATAGTTTCTTTCAGTAAACAATTGTTATAAACGAGATTGTCTCGGTAGTGAGGGTTAGGGCAAGAGTTTTTATATTAGTTTTACTTGAGAAAATACTGTCGGGCAGGTTTTAGAGAAAATTGTAAAAAGTAAGTATAATATATTATTTAATAATTAGAATAAGATTAAAAAAGGTTGTTTTTTGATGTCAACTATGTTATTATATACTTGCTTATTGTGGCGGAAGTTAGAGCGAAATACTTAAAGGTTTAAGTGTATCAAAACTGAAGTCTAGTAGAAAATTGTATCTGATGTTTTTAATAAGATAAGGTAACAACTGATAAATAAGCAAAATGTAATTTAAAAGGATTAACAAGACAAATTATGTCTTTGAATTCTTGGAGGTAAAATGGTAGTTAAAAAGAGTAACAAATTAAGAACGATTGGTATTATTATTGCATTGGTTCTAATATTCGGAGTAATGTTCTATTTTGCTAATCTTGGAGATACTGGTGAGCATATCGCATATTCTCAAGCACAAGATATTGTTCTAAATGGTAAGTATACTTCAGAAGTGCTAGATGAACAAGGAAACAAGAAAGTCGAAGAGACAGGATATGCTACACATATTTATGTAGTTGGCGGTGTTGGTTATATCAAAGTAGAGAATACTGGTGTTGAAGGAAAGGCTTTCCCAAAATTCGCAGACTATACTTTCACTTATAACAATTCTACTGAGGACTTGTCATTTATTGATTTATACAACAAGTTAGTAGATGCTGCTAATAGAGGTGAGACACTTACTGAGATTGATGGTAACAAGTATGATGTTGCTGCTTATGTTGACAATGTTAAGGTTGTATATACAAAGGCTAATCCTACTACAAGCTTCTTAGAACAAGCAGTTCCATATATCATTATGATTGTTGTAACAATTATGGTTGGTGTAATTATCTTCAAACTATTCTCTGGTAAGGGTGGCGGTGCTAATGCCTTCACAAAGAACAGAGCAAGAATGGTAGAGAAATGTTCTATTAGATTTGCTGATATTGCAGGTGCAGAAGAAGAGAAAGAAGAAACAAGAGAAATTGTTGAGTTCTTGAAAGACCCAGCTAGATTCAAAGCCCTTGGTGCTAGAATTCCTAAGGGTATACTTCTAGTAGGTAACCCAGGTACTGGTAAAACTTTACTTGCTAAGGCTGTTGCTGGTGAGAGTAATGTTCCATTCTTCAGTATTTCTGGTAGTGACTTCGTAGAATTATATGTTGGTGTTGGTGCTAGTAGAGTAAGAGACTTATTCGAAACAGCTAAGAAGAACGCTCCTTGTATTGTGTTTATTGATGAAATTGACGCAGTGGGTAGACAAAGAGGTGCAGGTCTTGGTGGCGGTAATGACGAAAGTGGACAAACTCTTAACCAATTACTTGTAGAGATGGACGGCTTTGATAGTAATTCTGGTATTATTATCCTTGCTGCTACAAACAGAGCAGATGTTCTAGACCCAGCATTACTTAGACCAGGTAGATTTGATAGACAAATTTATGTTAATGTTCCTGATGTTAAAGGTAGAGAAGGAATTATTAAAATCCACGCTAAAAATAAACCTATTGAAGATGGTGTAAACTTCAAAGATATTGCTAGACTTACTAGTGGATTTACAGGTGCAGATATTGAGAACTTCCTTAACGAAGCAGCAATCCTTGCAGCTAGAGATGGAAGACTTACAATTACTATGGAAGATATCACAGAGGGTATCAATAAAGTTCTTATGGGACC
>JAZLDP010000184.1:0-6067 GCA_045614835.1 Clostridia bacterium
TTCTTCTCTAATTGGGCTTGGTATTTTTTCTGCTCATCTGTTAGTTTTGGTTTGGTTGTTCCTGAGTTGCCAGTGTTATTATCATTAGAAGAACCACCTGTATTTTCAAAGCCAGTTCCCGAACCTCCACCACTTTGAGAACCATTATCTCCAGACACTGCCCCATCACCAAAGAAGAATGAGCCATCTAGAATTTGTGATACGACTTGCTGGTCAAATATTTGTGTAAGTTCAGATGCAGAGAGTTCTCTTACAACTGCATCTTTAACATCTCTAACAATCACCTTAACTGCATCATAGTTATTTACAACAGGCATTACAAATATAAGGGCAAAAGCTGCTATAAATGAATATAACCAATTCATATATTACCCTCCTTATGCAATTAGACCAAATAATGTTGGAGAGAATGAGTAAACGATTATAAATGCCCAAATCGCAACAAACACAAGTTTAACAATGAAGTTAACATTAGCAATCATCTCAAGTGTTGTAATAATTACTAGTGCAATTCCCCCATAATATATTGCCTCATTAAGAATTACAGCTAGGTATACTGATGGCAAAAACTGCCAAATTTCATTAGCAACAATCACACCGAATATTAGTGTCATTATAATACCAATAGCTCCACCTATCCTATCCCAAAGCTTTTTCATAAACACCTCTCTAAAAATATAATCCAATGAAATCTCAGATTACAATAAATTTTATAATTTAATTGTATTAATTACTCTTATTTTTGTCAAACGATATATATCTTATTGCTGAATATCTGCGGTTTTATAATATCATTATTATAAAAAACATATCAAATCCAACATATAAAAAATTTTTCGAATTAAAAATATTACCTAAAAAATTTTTCTAAAACCCTTTATTTTAGTCTATGAAAGTGGTATAATATTTTCACATTCACGACATTTTTAGATAATTCGTAGCATAGAATTATTTATTAAAAAGGATATAATTATGGAAAGAGTAAAAGTAATAATTGATACAGACCCTGGTGTAGATGATAACTTCGCACTACTTTGTGCTTTAAATGATGATAAATTTGATATCAAATTAATCTCTATCTCTAACGGTAATGTAGACATTCATAAATCTACTAGAAATGCACTACACCTACTTGATGTTTTTAATAAAGATATACCTGTTGTAGAGGGTTATGCAGAAAGATATGGCAAAAATAGCGAAGCTGCATACTTTTTGCACGGAAGCGAAGGCCTAGGCAATTACATACCACCTAAAGAGACTGAGCATAAAGAACTTGATGCAGATTGTGCAGACACTATGTACGAGACTTTGAAGAAATATTCAAAAGATATAACTCTTGTTGTTCTTGGTCCTCATACTAATGTTGCAAGACTACTTGAAAAATATCCAGATGCAAAAGAGCATATTAGAGAAATAGTTATGATGGGCGGAGCTCCTGATGGAATTTTAACAAACCCAAATCACACTTCTTTCAATATTAGAACTGATGCACCATCATTCCAAATAACTATCAATTCAGGACTACCTATTGTAATGTGTCCTAGTAGAATAGGTAGAGATGTTATGCACTTCACTAACGAACAATTCGAAGAAATCAGAAACTCAGGAATTATGGGTAGATATCTAGCAAAAACATTCGAAACATATTGGGAGATTGGATATCCTGACAAGCGTATCTCTACTTGCGATATTTCTACAATGTACTATGTTGCTAGACCTGATTTATATACAACTAAGCGTTGTGATATTATACTTGACCTAGAGAACACAATTGGCAAAACAACTGCAGTATATAAAGAAGATGGCCAATTCGCACTAATCAAAGATGTTAATAGAGAAGAGATGCAAAAAATCTACTTAGATATGCTAGATAAAACTAACAAAATGACTATTACTAATGAGCATTTCTTAGAGAAAAATAGTCTTCCAAATTATTAATTAAATACACTAAACAAAAAGGAAAGTTTAACATTTTTAGACTTTTCTTTTTTTCTTTAAATTGTTGCAACAATCACAAAAAACAAATATTATTTTACTTTGCAAACAAAAAATCAAGGAATATAATTTAAGTATAATAATCTAATGTATGGAGGTTAAAATAAAAAAGAGATTATTAAGTTTTTTAGTTGCAGTATGTTTATTCATCCCTTGTATGTTTATGCTAACCGCTTGTGGTAAAGCAAATGTTGCTGGTACATACTCTATTTATTCTGTATCTTACAACGACATTACTTGGACAAAAGAACAATACGAAGCAAACAAAGAATCTGAGGACCTTACTGAAACAGAAGAAGAGTTCTTAATGTATGCTGCTATGATGTTCGAATCAGCTATGTCTTTTGAATTAAAAGATGACAATACATTCACAACATCTTCTACAATGTTTGGTCAAACAAGCACTGAAACAGGTACTTGGTCTAAAGATGGTGATAAAATCACTATCACTATGAACCCTGAAGAAGAGGGAGATGAAACTGAATCTCAAGAATTGACTTATTCTGATGGCAAATTAGTTATGTCAATGACTGAAGAAGATATGGTTATCACAATCACTCTTGCTAAAAACTAAAAGAGTTTAACGGAATACTACTAACAAGTAGTATTCTTTTTTTATTTTAAATATGTTTTGTTATTTTTATTTTTTATAGTAAACTAAAAATATAAAAAGGAGTATATAGTATGAATAAAAAATTATGTATTGGCTTAGCAGCACTAACCTCTGCTTTTATGTTGAGTGGATGTTTTGGTAAAAACGACCCACCTCCATCAAATCCAACTCTTACTACCGCACAAAAAAATGAAGCGTATACCTCATTAAGAACAATATCTAACGCACCACTATACGACACAACATCTGCAACAGGTTCTCAAATTACTGTTAAAACTTCTATGAGTGTAGACACCTCAACAGACTTCTCTAAATCGGGATTAAATTCAAGCGATATTGAAGATTTGAAGGAAAATCTTGCTTCTGGTTATGCAGATTTTAATCTTGGAATAGGAGCAAAAGCGATAACCGGACTTAGAGCAGATAATACAGGTTACCTAAAAGGATATGGAAGTATATTAGGAATAGAAGTTTTAGCCGCGCAAGAAATCACCAGAAAAGAAGGTAACAACTATTATGTCTACAGCAAAGTTGACACAGAAAAAACCAAGTCTCTTGTAGATGAAAACTATGCAAAAAACACCTATTCCCTAGCAAACTTCTTTGGTGATGACGAAGATTCAACAGCTTCTCTTGCAGACCTTGAATTATTACAAGATATACTAACCTCAATTGCAGACAATGAAACACTTGATGAGTTTAAATTAGTTGCTTCTAACATTGCTAAAAATGCTATAGCAAACAATCAAGAAGGCAATTTTGCAACCTACTTTACCGGAATTGATGTAAGCAACATTTCTGCAGCTGCGGCAGTAGATATTACACTTACTGATGGTGTTTATGAACTAAAAACAACTATGGATATTGATGACATTACAACTACATTAGGAACTAAAAGCCACACAACAGATATCGATACAAATATATCTATTAAGTTTGATAAAAATTCTATCAAAGACATTGCTGTTAGCGTTGGATTAAATCAAGACACTACAGAAAAGTGTTCTGATACATTAGATGAAGAAGAATATAATGTCGTATTTACTGACAACAATATTCTTGAAACCAATCAAAAAATAACCGCAGAATTCTCTATTGCCAAAGGTCAATTTAGCGAAACAATCCTAAATCAAACACTAACAGGCTACGAAGGAACAGGCGAAAACAACGAAGTCGAAAACAGACAAACAAACATATCTTTCAAGTGTGCAGATTGCAAAGCACTATCTTTCGAAGATGAATATGAAGCAACTTTCGGAGATAACATTATTGAAACATTCAACGCTGCTTTAGAAGATAATAACGACTTTGATTACAGCGAATTCTCAAATATCAAACTTTATTATGATAAAGAGTGTCTACAAGAAGTTTCTGCAACCGACACACTTCCATCTTATGATACAACTCTATACTTCAAAGTTGAAATTCCTGACACTCAAGCATACGCATATATTACAATTAATACTCAGTATGGACCTATGACTTATTTTAATTATGATTATGATATGTATACTAGCGGAACAACATTAACATTCAGCAACTTCACTTCAGGCAACATTATTAGTGTTAAAGTCAACGGCGAAACTGTTACAAGCGAAACCATTACTTTAGAAAACAAACAATTATATGATATTGTAATCAACTGCGTTAGAAATGATTAATAACTAACAAAAAAACAAGCACTCGATTAAGAATGCTTGTTTTTTATTTTTATATTTAATTATTTAAGGTTGAAGAATGTGTTTCTGCCAAGGTATCTACTAGCAGTTTCTAAGTCTTCTTCAATTCTTAGAAGTTGGTTGTACTTAGCAACTCTATCTGTTCTAGATGGAGCACCAGTCTTAATTTGACCAGCGTTAAGAGCAACAGATAGGTCAGCAATTGTAGTATCCTCAGTTTCGCCTGAACGGTGAGATACAACTGCAGTATAACCTGCTCTATTAGCCATTTGAATAGCGTTAAGAGTTTCTGTAAGTGTACCGATTTGGTTTAACTTGATAAGAATTGAGTTAGTAACACCAAGCTCAATACCTTTCTTAAGTCTATCTGTGTTAGTTACGAATAGGTCATCACCTACTAATTGGATTCTATCTCCAAGTTTAGCAGTCATAACTTTCCAACCTTCCCAGTCCTCTTCAGCAAGACCATCTTCTAGAGAGATGATTGGATATTTGTTAGCCATAGTATCCCAGTAATTAACCATTTCTTCCATAGTGAAGATTTCACCTGTCTTCCAGAAATAGTATGAGCCTTCTTTACCAATCTTCTTAGCTTCATCATACATCTCAGTTGCAGCAGCATCAATAGCGATACAGAAATCTGTACCTGGTTTGTAACCAGCCTTCTCGATAGCCTCTACAATGCTTTGAAGAGCTTCTTCATCACTCTTTAGGTTAGGAGCGAAACCACCCTCATCACCAACAGCTGTAGAATAACCTTTTGCTTTAAGAACTGATTTTAAGTTGTGGAATACTTCAGCACACCATCTAAGAGCCTCTTTGAAAGAAGTTGCTCCAACTGGCATAACCATAAACTCTTGAACATTGACAGAGTTATCTGCGTGTTTACCACCATTAAGTATATTCATCATTGGTACAGGAAGAGTTGTAGCGTTACAACCTCCAACATAGTTATAAAGTGGCATTCCAAGAGCCTCTGCAGCAGCTTTTGCAACTGCTAAAGATGCGCCAAGAATAGCGTTAGCACCTAATCTACCTTTGTTGTGAGTACCATCAAGTTCAATCATAGCCTCATCAATTTCTACTTGGTTAAGAGCATTCATACCAACAAGTAATTCTTTGATTTCTGTATTAACAGCCTCAACAGCCTTCTCTACAGATTTTCCTAAGTAATTAGCCTTGTCACCATCTCTTAGCTCAACTGCTTCAAAAGAACCAGTAGAAGCTCCGCTTGGAACTGCTGCTCTACCAACAATAGAATCTTCAACAACAACTTCAACTTCAACTGTTGGGTTACCTCTAGAGTCTAGAATTTGTCTTCCTATAACATCTGTAATCTCTAAGTAATTTCTCATTTTGACCTCTTTTAGTTATAAATTTTGACAAAATTATTTAACTCAATAATTTCATCTTTTATATTATATATTTGTCCGCAAATCAAGTCAAATACTTTTGAGTTAAAAATATTCAGTTAAGACAAAAAAACACCTACATTTTATAGGTGCTTTTTGTATTATATTTTTAATTTAAAATTAAATATTGCTGGATTATGGTCGGAATACATAAAATCTGTATCTATATTTTCGATAGACAAAGTCTCTATATTATCTGAGCAGATAAATCCATCAATTACTACAGTATAAGTCTCGCCTTTGATATATTTCATATCTGTTGCCCTACAAGTTGGAGCGTTATTTGATGCAACGAACCTATATCCCTCAGTTAAATTGTCATTATTAAGAGTATACACCCATTCTGGTATTTGAAAATTACTCTCCCA
>JAZLDP010000185.1:0-10985 GCA_045614835.1 Clostridia bacterium
TATCCCAAGAACGGAATACAGCTTTTACAGCTTCAAATAATTGAACTTTTGGGTCGCTTGGGAAGTCTGTTCCCAATTGGTTTTTATATTCTTGTTTGAACTGAGTAGCAAGTTCTCTCAAATCTTCAGCAGTAAGATCAAGGTCATTAGTAACACCTTTCTTCTCTTTCATTTCATCGATAAGTTTCTCGAAATACTTCTTACCAACTTCCATAACTACATCACTGAACATTTGGATAAATCTTCTGTAACAGTCCCATGCCCATCTAGGATTACCAGATTTTTTAGAAATAACTTCTACAACTTCTTCATTAAGTCCTAGGTTTAGGATTGTATCCATCATACCAGGCATTGATGCTCTAGCACCACTTCTTACAGATACTAATAATGGGTTCTCTAAATCACCGAATTTTCTTCCAGTAATTTCTTCCATTTTAGCAATGTTTTCCATAATCTCTGCTTGGATATCTGGATTGATTTGTTTACCATCTTCGTAGTATTGAGTACAAGCCTCTGTAGAGATTGTGAAACCTTGAGGAACAGGTAGACCAATCTTAGTCATTTCTGCTAAGTTTGCACCCTTACCACCAAGAAGTTCTCTCATTGAAGCATTGCCTTCGCTAAATAAATAAACATATTTTTTTGCCATAACTTCTCCTTATCTTTAAGTGTACCCCCATAGTATAATCAATAATGATAAAAATGGCAAGTATCTAACCCTTATATTTTTAACTTTTCAACAAATTTTAAACATTTATTTATATATAAATAATAATGTATTTTTGCATATTAATTCATATAAATCATCAAACAAAAAGAGTGTTAATATAACACCCTATTTTAGATTAAAAGATTTAATTTTGCAATTAAGTCTTTCGCTTAAATCCCTTATAATTATATTTAAACAATTATTCAAAACCTCTTCACTAACCTTAAGAGTATGTAGTCTATCAAAGTCGGTAGCAGTAATGATTTTTAAATTCATAAAATCTCTACTCTCTATCTTCACACCACCTGAACAAGCAGTACATCTAAAAGTACCAGTTTCGGAATTAAACTTAATATCTCCAACAAATTTCATACCACAATTATCGCAAGTATTAAAGTTAAGTCCGTAACCAATTATCTCAAGTAACGACAAGTAGAATTTTAGTATTGCAAGTTTGCAATTAATTTCATTATATACAATGTTTTGAAGTGTTCTAAGCAGAGATAAAAACATACCCTCTGCAATAATATTAGGCTTCAATATAATACTACAAACCTCAAGCATTGAAGATGATAATATATAGTTATCATAATCTAAAGTTAGGTCAAAAAAGGTATCAATCAGCTCAGCACCTCTTACCACATACATATCTTTGCTAGGCGCTAATTCAAATCTAGCAAAACAAAAAGGTTGTCCGGCAAACTTTAATTTTGCTTTTGGTGCAGAAACACCTCTAAGTATTGCGGTAATTTTACCAAGTTCAACACTAAAAATATGTATTAACCTATCCTTTTCTCGATATGGCATTGAAGACAATACAATACCACTAACAACTATATCTTCCAATTATTTTTTCCTTTTCAACGCACTATATAGTAGATAATAATTTATCTTACCAGTCTCTTTAAATAATTCCCAACATAAATCTTCCATAACACACCTTATATTTAGTTTATTCTCTACTAAATTATATGTGTATTTATCACATTTATGTTTACTTTTTAAAATTAATAATTATTCATAATTGTTTATAATTATAAATATATAATTTTTGTTATCTTTTCACAACTTTAATTTTACAAATCTTGTTGATTATAACCAATAGTTTTAAGAACACTATCTTTATGACGCCAATCTTCCCTAACCTTAACAAATAACTTTAACATAACTTTGGCATCAAGTAGTTTCTCAATATCAATTCTACTCTTAGTTCCAATTTCTTTTAATTTTGCACCATTTTTACCAATAACTATTTGTTTGTGACTAGACTTCTCTAGAATTAAATCTGCATCAATTTCAGTAACCTTACCCTCTTCATCAAACCTAACAATGTCTACAGCAATTCCGTGAGGCAATTCATCTTGAAGCAACCATAGAGTTTTCTCACGAATAATCTCTGCAACCATAAACTTAACAGACTTATCAGTATATGTATCTTCATCATAATAAGCAACATCATCAGTTAGATAAGTTTTGATTACTTTAATAAGTTCAGGAATATTCTTCCCCTTCAATGCAGAAAGAGGAACAATATCTTTAATTCCCTCTAAGTTATTACATTTAGCAAGTTCTGGATACAATTTTTCATAAGTAGTATCATCAACTTTATTAACTACCAAAATAACATTATTTGAGTTCTTGGTATACTTATTAAGAGTTTCTATTGTTTGTTCGGTAATTCTCTTACTTCCGTCAATTACATAAACAATTACATCTACATCTTTGGTAGCTGTTGTAATTGCTTTGTCCATATACTCATCAAGTTTGTTATGAGACTTATGTATACCAGGAGTATCAATAAATACAATTTGACTTTCCTCATCATTGTATATACCCAAAATCTTGTTTCTGGTTGTTTGAGGTTTTGGTGATACAATCGAAACCTTTTCTTTTAAGATTGCATTAAGTAAGGTACTCTTACCCACATTTGCTTGTCCAAGAATTGCAACAAATCCTGACTTCATTATTTTCTCTCCAATTTAACATATTTCATAATTTTTTCTTCAGCATCACGCATCACTTTTTTATCGCTATCTAGAAGATGGTCATAACCAAGCAAATGAAGCAATCCGTGAACAGCCATATAGGTCATTTCTCTTGCTCTAGAATTACCATATTTCTTTGCTTGTTTGTATACTACACTTTTACAAATACAAATATCTCCAACAAAAATATGCTCGTTCTCAGGGTTTATACCAAAAGCATAGTTCTCTTTGGATAATTTATCTATAATCAACTGCATATTTTCCACACCCTCTTCAAGCAAACTTGGGAAAGATAATACATCAGTTACAGCATCTTTATTTCTAAATTTAGCATTGAGTTCTTTAATCCTTTTTTTAGAAACAAAATCAATATTTACCTCTAACTCCTTGCAAGGAACTTTTAGAGATTTCACAGCATAATTATAAGCCATTTCTATAAGTTCTATATATTTTTGATTAAATTTAGTTTTATTAAAATTAATTATCATATTTTACCTTTATTTTATCCGAAATATTAATATGTATATAATACACTTTAACTATACATAGTTATATCAAAATTAGAGCAAATAGTCAATAAATAGTTGAAAAGCAATCTTTCACAATTAAGAATATTTTAGTTGTACTTTTGAAGTCAAATAAACATTAATAATATACCCATTAGTAATAGGAGTAACTTTAATTTCTTCACTTTCAATTTTTAAGTTTTCAGGAATAGTATTATATAAAGATTTTTTCTGAGTGTCAATTATATTATCTTTCTCTTTATCAAAGTCTCTTGTAATAGTCTTTTTCTCTAATTCATAAGCGTATCTTTTATTTATTATAATTGGAAGAAAATAAAATGATGCTGATGATATTTTATTCTCCTCTTCATACTCATTATAACTGGTACTTTTTTCTCGATAACTTATTTTAAAAACTCCTAAATTAATTTGTGAACAAACTATATCTTTTTCACCTGTACGAACATACACCTCTTCACTATTTTTAAATACATAACTATTACTAAAAAACAAAGTTGCCTCAATCTCTGCTGTAGGAACAATATATACTATATCTTCACCTTTCTTAATAAATGGTTCAACAAGGGTATCCCCTCTATACACAATGTCGCCCTCTTTTACTTTTGATGTTCCTGCGTATACTTTTATAGAATTTATCACCATATTATAATCGGCAGTAATTGGTGCATAAGAATTCTCTAAACTAGGCAATTCCTCCTTGATATTAACAATAAGAGAATTCCCTTTTATCATAATGCTAACAAGCGAAAAATTAAATTCTTCGGTCAACTCTTGTTCTAACTTTCCAGTATCAAAACTCATATAAGAAAATTTCGTAACACCCAATTCTTCCAAACTACTTAAAACCATCTCTTCACTTGTTCTAGTTAATCCTAAAATATGCACTTGTATAAGCCTGTTATTAAAAAGAATTACACCAATTAAAGAAATAATAATTCCAATAACAAGACCTATTCTATAAATAAGATTATTAATAAGCCTTTTCTTGCCACCAACTTTATCAATTGTTATATTGCAACCACGATTATCAAGAGTAATGAGTTGCTTATAATCTCTATCATTTATTTCAAAAGTAAAATCTCTAGAGGTTGTCCTATCAATATTCCTTAGTTTTAGTCCACAATTTACACAGTTATTAATAAAATTAATGGAATTACCGCCAGATATTTTAACTTTGTTCAAGGCTACATTATCTCTTTTCATTTACCACTCCCAAAGATACTGAACTTATATTTCCTTTTATTAATATTTCGCCTTTATTAATAAGAGAAATACAAATATTCTCTCCAAAAATTTCAAGAGTATTATTGTTGATTTTAAGAACTACTTTGTCGCTATTATAATCAATTATTCTTTTATAGTTAGCAACATAAAGACCAGTAGAGCCAAACCAAATTAATTTGAAGTTTTTGGTTATATCTTCAAAGGGCAATTTACAAATACTTGCAAGTTCAGAAATATAATTATCCAATTTAAACTCCTAAAGCAAAACTTATAATTAATATATGAACAACAAATATTATAAATTACCAAAAAAAAGATATATAATTATGAGCAATTACATATCTTTTCTACATTTTCTGAATAATGTTATCAATTAGTAGCAATTTCATTTCTTTTGAAAGCCCTTCAAATTCTTTGAGTAGTCTTTCTCTAGTTTCCAAGTTACTAGATGTCATTTGATTAATTCTACTATACAATTTACTTTTATCGCCATTAAGTGAACTATCGTTAACTTGAATTTTGATATCTCTATTTTTAACAGCATTTAGTTCATTTTCAGACATAAATGCTTCAGAAATTTTTCTTTCTTGAATATGGTCTTCGCTAGTAGGTCTATCAACAAATCTGTCGTATAAATAATTATTTTGATATCCTCCACCATATCCGCCAGGATAACCGTATCCGCTTTGATATGGGTCGTTAGGATTAGGATATTGATGAATAATTATTGGAGTATTATTGACATATGGATATGCTCCTGTGGAGTTTGCCGTGGCGGACACATTAGCCGAAATTTTCTGTTCGCTCTCTTTTTCTTTGGCAACTACACTGGTTGCATTTTTGTCGACAACAACTTTCTCTTCCTTCTTGACTTCCTTGACCTTCTCGACTTTGACTTCTTTTACCTCTTTAACTGCCTTCTTTTTCGGTTCTCGTACTGGTAAACTGTCAATAAACGAGCCTATTTTACACAAGAAAATCATTGCAAAGAGTGCTATAGCTAGGACTATAAACAATTCATAAATTGTATCTATAGAATTGTTTTGATTAATATAGGTAACCATAAACCACCTTCCGAAGTTATTAACTTCTAAAATTCGTCTTTAGTTCCACCTCTATTTTCCCCAATAGAATTACGCATATAGGTATCTGCCTCTATATTTCGCATCCTATAATAATCCATTACCCCTATATTGCCCGACTTTAATGCCATACTTATTGCTCTAGGGACTTCTGCTTGTGCATTGACAAGCTTTGCTTTCATTTCTTGTGTTCTTGCTTTCATTTCTTGTTCAACTGCCACAGCCATCGCTCTTCTTTCTTCTGCTCTAGCGTTAGCAATTTGAACATCGGCTTCTGCTTGTTGTGCTTGTAACTTTGCGCCAACATTTCTACCGATATCGATATCTGCAACATCAATACTAAGGATTTCAAACGAAGTTCCTTTATCTAGTTTTTTCTCAAATACCGATTTACTTATACTGTCTGGATTTTCTAGTATAAATTGATGGCTCTTTGCAGAACCAACTGCTGTAACAATTCCTTCACCAACTCTAGCAAGAATTGTCTCTTCTCCTGCACCACCAATAAGCCCCTCTATATCACTATGTAATGTAATTCGAACTTTGACAATAAGTTCAATTCCATCACAAGCAACTGCTGAGATTGGAGGTGTTGTAATAACAACCGGTCTTACACAATTCTGTACTGCTTGTAGGATATCTCTGTTAGCTAGGTCTATTGCTCTAGCAGTTTCCATTGTTAATTTGATTTTGGCTCCGTGTGCCATAATAAGAGCATCTACAATCTTGGGAACATTACCTCCTGCAAGATAATGAGTTTCAAGGTCTGATACTTTTATCTTAACTCCAGCCTTCGTAGCATTGATATACTCTCTAACGATAAGGTCAATATCAACATTACTTAGTTTCATTGTAACTAGTTTGGTTGCTGGAATATAAGCGCCACTAATCATAGCCTTAAACCAAATTTTGACAGGAACAATACCAAAAAACAATGCTATTAAAAGAATTAATACCACCGCTATTGATACGCCTATCCACAATCCAACACTTAACATTAAATTCATATATACTCCTAATACAACTTTAATGTAATGCAATATTTCCTAAAACTGCACTCAAAAAAACTAGCAACTACGAAAGTGTGCAATTTAGGATAATACTATTTTAACATACTTTCCAAAAAAAATAAATACCTTAGTCAAAAATGAATATATATTCTTTTTTATGTATTAATATTAAATATTAATATAATTTCTATTAATCATATAACAACTAATAATATTATAAATAACACTTTAAATCTTCGTTTTTCAATAACTCATTTATATAAAACAAAAAGAATAAATGTATAAAAATTAATTACACACTTATTCTTTTGATAAATTCACTATAATATTTATAAAATATTAAGAGTTCTACACACCAGTCATCTTAGTTAAGTAGTTGAAGAATACTCTCAATGCTTGATAGGTAGACAACGCAGCAGAAGGAACTTTGATAGAGAAGTTATTTGTAATTCCCTCAAACAAATCACCATAAATTACAGGAGGTGTTGCGTTCTTAAATTCAATAGTAGACAATGCAGTACAATTCTTAACAATAGCTGTATCAATTTCAGTTGTAGTATTAGATACTGTTACTGAAGTCAAATCCAAACAATTAGCAAATGCTTCCGCTCCCACACTACCACTAATTGTAGCTGAAGTAAGTCCAGAATTATAGAATGCTTGATAACCAGTTTCAACAATACCTGTTGGTAGAGTTATTGTTGTGATTTCACTACAATATGCAAAAGCACCTTGTCTAATATAATCTAGATTTGAAGGAAGAGTAATGCTTGTTAGTTTATCTGAATCAACGAAGGCATATCTTTCTATTGTTGTAACTGTTGTTGGTATAGTATAGGTTGTTTTAGTTTGGTTAGCATTAGCATACTTGTATAAAATTGTACCATTTTTATTAAGCAATACAATATCATTGTCATCTTTGAAGTTTGCATTTGAATTACTAACAACAATACTTGTTGTGGTCATAAAGTCAAAGGTAGTATCTTGAATTGATGATACTGAAGCGCCAATATTAAGAATCCCTATATCGCAATAAGCAAAGGCTGAACCCTTAATCTTAGTTACTGTTTCTGGAACGGTAAAGGTAGAATGTTCCCTATCAACCATCACAATTAATTCTGTTTGATTTTTATTGTACAGCGCAAAGTCATCAGTCATTAGATATGGATTGGTAATCTCTACTTCAATCTCTTCCATATAAGTTGCAGAGAAAGCATTATCTTCAATTGTTGCAACTTTTTCGTGGAAATATATATGCTTAGCATTAGCATTATACATAGCATAAGATGATACGGTTTCAACAGTATTAGGAACTTCTAAAGAAGAGAATGTTAAAATTGATGCAACTAACATTAAGTCTTTGCCATCTTTAGAAAGCATCATAATATCTGAACTATCTTTATAGTTAGGATTAGCATTATCTACAACAATTTTTACAAGATATGGAGAATTAAAGATATCATCACCTAGACTTGTTACACTAGCAGGAATATATATCGAAGTTAGAGGAGCGTTAAATAGCACCCCATCTTCAATAGTTGTTAGTCCATTAGGTAATGTAATTGTACTAAGTCTAGTATTATACAAGCAATTCTCTTTCAACACTTTCATAGTTGTTGGCAAAGAAATCTTAGTTAAATCAGTATCTTGAAAACAACTAACAGGCAATTCAGTTATCTTAGACTTAGACATATCCACAGATGCTAATGTTGAAGAACGAAAAGCGTTAGGCATAATTTTATCATAACTACTAGGAATAACTAATGATTTTATTTGAGCATTACCTCTAAAGCCATCTCCCACTACATTGATTGTTCTACCATCTGGGTCTTTGGTTGGAAGTTCAACATTAGGTGTAAAAATCATATTAGGATTAGGGTTAATAACAACATCACTACCACTAGTTGTATATGTAAAGTATTCTAAGTCAGTTGTATAGTTGAACACATCTGTGAAAGCACTGAATATCTTTTGTGAATTATCAATTGTATTATCAACTTGATTGCCATCTTCATCGGGGATATAGTTCTGAATTCCTTGGAAAGTAATCTTAAACACTACCGCAAAACCGGAATAATCACTTGTAATTCTCTCAGGAAACCTTATTGGCTCATCTATAAAGTGAATAATTTTATCAGTTGCAGTAACATCAATTTCTTTGAGTAATAGAGTTCCGTTGGCAGCACCACTTGGTTGAGTAACATCACCCACATAATAGAAATAGCCATCAGTATGTAGGAACCAATTATTATCCTCAATAATACTAATCATTTGTCCATACAATTCACTAATAAGGATTTGACTATCTGTTACAGTTTCACCTGTTAAGGCACTAATCAATTCAAAATCTATTCTTGCTCTAAGTAACGGACTAGTATTAGACCTATAAATCTTGCAATTAGCATCAATACCTAGAGGCATTCCTGGGATAACAACCTCATAGTCTTGGTCCAAAGTGATTATTAAGTTAGCGGTATGTGTATCTTCTATAGATTTATGTGATGGGTCTTCACACTCGGTTTTACCAGCAACCACACAATCACAAACACCCTCTCCCACTGCCTCAATTTTAACTTTACCGGACATAGTAATCATACTAGTAGAAAAGTCATCGTGATAGAAAAAGGCGATAGTAAGAGTAACAGCAAATGTTATACATATAGCAATTAACATAAGAGAATTAAGTGATAAAGATTTCTTATATCCGAAATTGTGTTCTTTTCTCATACTACCTCCTTTTGATAATTATACAAATTATGATTTATTAGTGCGCAAATTTTAGTTTCATACTACCCAAAACCAAACGCACCTATAACTCTATACCTTTATTTTACCTAAAATATATTATTTTTACAAATAATATAAAGCATTTTTTGATTTTACTTTTAGAAAAGAAAAAGCAACACCCATCAATTAGGTGTTGCATATATTTAAAGAATAAATTATAAAGCGTTCTTCATATCGTCAACAATGTTTTGAAGCTCAACGAAGATTTGACGAATATCAGCATTTTTGCTGTTAAGACCTTCACCCTTCTTAGTTTCGTCTTCGATAAGGATTTCGATATCTTTGATAAGTTCAACTTTCTTATCAATATCACTGTTATCACTGAAGTCAAGTTCACTATATCTATCAGTAATGTCCTTAAGCATTTCGCTTAATTGGTCATTATTGTATACAGTCTCTTCGTAAACTTCTTCCTCATACTCAGGCTCAACATAAGCAGGTCTAGCAGGTGCTGCTTTAGGAGCTGCAGGTTTCTTTGGAGCAGCTGCTTTCTTAGGAGCACTAGCCTTTCTACCTTTTGAAGTATAAGCATCTGAACCATCTGAAATTCTAGCAAGGTTAATATGAGTATCGAACATATGATAGTTCAATTCTTGGTATTCAGTATTACAGTCGATTACTGACTTACCACTACTCTTAAGCTCTACAAGTAATGGAATTAAATCACCATCACCAGCAACAATACAGTAACTATCAATTTCAGGCTTAGTATAAACAAGTCTAACAGCATCTACGATAATTCTGTTGTCTAATTGGCTATAACGCTTTTTAAATCTCATAAAAGGTGCTGTCTCATAGCCATATTTTGCGATAACTTCACTTAAATATAAGTGTTTTCTATCATTGTAGCCGTAGAACTTGCAGTATACAACATCACCCATAGCAAGTAATTTGTCATATAACTCATCAAATGCTTCAGCTCCAATCTTTACATTATCAACATCAATTAACAATGCAATCTTCTTCTCTTTCATAATTTTTCTCCTATAGCGTTTCACGCATTTTATAAAATAAATATTGTTGTGCAAATCCAGATAAGTCCCCAAACTCTTTAACAAAATGTTCGGAAATTTTCACTGCATTCTTTTCATTAGTTTGGTATATGCTATTATAACACTTCACAACCCAAGTATCTGTAGGAAACACATCAGTTTTTCTAAATCCGAATAGTAGTATGCAATCTGCTACTTTCCTACCTACTCCCAATAGTTTCATAAGTTCTAGTCTGGCATCACTAGTAGACATATTCGCAACTCTTTCAATCTCAATATCGTTACCTAACATCTTGATTGTTTCATACAAATATTTATCTCTATAACCACAACCGATTTTCTTAAAGAATTCCATTGGAATTTCTTTCAATTGTTGCAAAGTTGGAAAGGCATAATAGTCTCCCATATTTGTTCCATAACCTTCACAAATTTTCTCAATAATTCCCTTAATTCTAGGAATATTGTTATTTTGTGAAATTATGAACGAAATTATCATTTCGAGTGGGTCTCCACGCAAAATTCTAATTCCACTACCAAACTGGATAGCATCAGCCATAATTGGATTTGCTCCCAAACTTGATTTTATTTTAGCATAGTTTGTACAAAAATCAAAGTAATTAACAAAGTATTTTTTGTTATTAGTAAATATTTTTATACTACCATTTTGAC
>JAZLDP010000186.1:0-4515 GCA_045614835.1 Clostridia bacterium
AGACCTCTTAAGAATAAAAATGTTGATACAGGTTTTGGTTTTGAGAGAATGCTTATGTTCTTAAATGGACTAAAAGATGTATATAGAACAGACCTTTTCGTTGATGCTGTTGCTTATATTGAAAATGAAATTTCTGCTAAATATGGCGAAAATGATGAAGTTACAAAATCAATTAGAATTATTTGTGACCATACTAGAACAGCACTTATGCTTATTGGTGATAGAAATGGTATTGTTCCTAGTAATGTTGGTGCTGGATATATCCTTAGAAGACTTCTTAGAAGAGCTATTAGACACGCAAGAAAAATTAATCTTGATACCAATAATCTTAGCAAAGTTGCAGAGATATTTATTGATAAGGTTTATGACAAAGCATATCCTTTATTAGTTGAGAAAAAAGATTATATCTTAGGTGAAATTGATAAAGAAGTTGCTAAGTTCAACAAAACTATCGAAACAGGTACTAAGGAATTTGACAAACTAATTTCAGGTATTGAGAAAAAGATTAAATTTATGTCTGCTAACAATCCTGATTATGTACCTAGCAAAGAAGACAAAATGATTAGTGGTAAGTCAGCGTTCAGACTATATGATACTTTTGGTTTCCCAATTGAAATGACAATTGAAATGGCTGATGAACTAGGAATTGCTGTAGATGCAGAAGGTTTCCAAGAAGCATTTAAGGCACACCAAGAACTAGCTAGAACTACTAGTGCGGGAGCGTTTAAGAGTGGTCTTGGCGGTGATGGTGAAATGGAGACTAAATATCATACTGCTACACACTTACTTAATGCAGCGCTTAAACTTGTTGTAGGAGAACAATCACATCAAATGGGTTCAAATATTACAAGTGAGAGACTTAGATTTGACTTCGCTTGTGACCACAAGATGACTGCTGAAGAACTTGCAAAAGTTGGTGAAATTGTTAACGGTTGGATTGCTGAAGATTTAACTGTTGTATGTGAAGAAATGCCTAAACAAACAGCTGTTGAGATTGGTGCAGAGCATCAATTCATTGATAGATATCCTGATATTGTTACTGTATACTCTATTGGTAATGTTTCAAAAGAAATTTGTACAGGCCCTCATGTGAAATCAACAAAAGAACTTGGCAAATTCGTAATTAAGAAAGAAGAGGCTTCTTCTAGTGGGGTTAGAAGAATTAAAGCAATTTTAGAGTAATATAAAACTTTAAAAAACAAACAAAAAAGCATAATTATTTTATGCTTTTTTTGTTACTTATTTGCGTAAAAGGGGTTTATAGTGTATAATATAATAAATATAGTGTGTAGTTATGGTTAATTTTTGCTTAAACTATACAATTACTTGATTATTACGACATAGTGCTAAAGTTATAATTTGAATTTTTGGTAGGTACTTATGAAAGCATTAAAGGGTTTAATGATTTATATCGGTATTGTTCTAGGTTCGCTTCTAGGCCTAGCACTGATTTTGTTGTGTATAATGTATTTTGTTCCATCTTTCAGAATTGCTGGTATAGGATTTGTTCACGATAAGGACAATATTGAAGAACAAGTTATTGATATATCACAATATTCTGGATATCAAGATATAGTACTTAACTTATCAACTAACAAAATTGGTGTATCTGTTATTCCAGTTGAGAGTGATAAGATTAGTTATGATATGAAATTAGGTGTGTTTGGATTAACTTCTGAAATTGTTGAATATAAAGTAATCAAAAATGTTACTTGTGAAAATGGCGTATTACAAATTTTCTTAAATATAACAGAGCCAAATGGTTGGGTTTCAATTGGTAATAGTTGTTTGACTTTGAAAGTTCCAACTAACAAAGAAGTTGGTGTTGTTGCTTCTACTAAATCTGGTAAAATAACCATTGGTGATAAAAACCTTGCTATATCAATTAACGATTTAAATGTTACTACTACAAGAGGAGATTTAAGTTTAATTAACTTAGGCAAAGGTAATGAAGAAAAGAGTTTAACACTTAATACAATGAGTTTGTCTACTGGCAGTGGTACTTTTGATTTAAGCGATATTGATAGTCTTACAGTTTTAAACACTATTAAACTTATGTCTGATAATGGAAGATTTATCTTCAATAAACTTTATGCTTCTGTTAACATTACTGGTAATGGTGTAACAATTGAAGCAGACAAAATTTCTTGTGGTGAGAAAGGTTTCTCATTTATTGCTAATAATGGAATTTTTAGAATTAAAGAATTAAGCAGTCCAGATGGTGCTGAGAACACTATTATTGCAGAGAATATATCAGAGTTTTCTATTGATGATATCAAAGGTAAAACTGGTATAGTAACTACTTATGGTGATATTGATATTGACCATATTAGAGATTATACAATTATCGAAAATGAGAACGGTGATGTGTCTGTTAATACAGCTAATAACACAATCATTATTACAACTAAGTTTGGAAATATTAATGTAAATTCTTATTATGGTATTGGTAAATTCACTAGTCAAAAGGGTGGAATTTATGTAAACAGTAGAGGAGAGTTTGCAGATGAATACTTTACTCAAATTAACAATGTTGATGGTGATGTAAAGATTTATAATGAAGTTAATAGACTACTTCTTACAACAACTGGTCGTTCTGATGTTGATATTACTTTTGGTAAAATTAAAGAGGGCAAAGTATTCCAACATAAAGTAAATACTAGCACTCAAGGTAGTTGTATTGTATATATGCCTACTGTTAATGCTCCAGCATATTGCTTTACTGCTAAGGGTATTATTAGTGGAGATATTGGTGTTTCGATATTTGCTAGTGAGAAGAAACAATATTATCCTAGTGCATCATATCAAGCAGCATCTTTGAATAATTGTTCTTTTGAGTTCGTTGGTAGAATTGTGTTCAAGGGATATTCTCAATTGACTGGTAATTAAAACAATAATAAAAAGACCTACAATAATGTAGGTCTTTTTTTGTACTATGCATAATATTAAATAATAACTAAATATAGGTATTATTTACCGTATTTTTCGATAAAGTTGGTTACAGCTTTTAGATTTCTTTCGCACTCAATTTCAGTAGCGAATTCCATATAGTATCTAAGAGCATTTTCTGTACCACTAAATCTCATTAATACCCAGCTTCCATCTTCAAATACGAACTTAACGCCATCTTTATTTGATTTTGACTTTGGCTTATAAGAGAAAGCAGGTGAGTTCTTTTTAAGAGCTTTTTGCATTTTCTTTTTGTTAGGAACTTTGACATCTCCATTAATATAAGTAGAGATATATCCACAAGCTTCTTTTACTTCGTTGTAAATTTCGCTAAATGGTTTTTTGATGGTAGCCATAGCATCTAGGATAATTGCAACTGAGAAGAAACTATCTTTGCTAGGAATGTAATTTTTCATAGTCATTCCTCCTGACATTTCTCCGCCTAGGATAGCATCTGTTTCTTTCATCTTAGCAGAAGTGTACTTAAATCCAACTGGAGTTTCGTGGCATTTAAATCCAAATGTTTCTGCTAGTTTGTCTAAGATATTGCTAGTTGCACAATTCTTAACAACATCGCCTTTGAAATTACGGTATTTGATTAGGTAGTAATAAGCAATAGCCATAAGGTCATTGTTATTGTGGAAGTTGCCTAATTCATCAATAACAGCAAGTCTGTCTCCATCTCCATCTACAGCGAAACCAACAGAATATCTTCCTCTAACAACTTGTTTGCGGAACTCTTCTAGTCTGTCTGCTTCTGGAGCAGGAAGTGAATGCTCGAAATAAGGGTCTTCATTTTCATTAACGATAGTGAACATCTTAGGCTTAAACATTTTTTCAATGTATTGAGCGTAGTCTGAACAAGCACCGTGCATTGTATTGAAAATAACTTTAAGTTTATTGTTCTCTTTGCTAGTTTTTGAGATGAATTTAGTAATATTTCTGAAGTAGTCTTTGATATTGTCAAATTCTACAACAAGGCCTTTTTGTCTAGCATCTTCGATAGCTAAAGTCTTGATTTTTGGTGAAGAGTTAGCTAATTTTTCAACTCTAGATACAAATTCTAAATCTGCATCAACTCCACCTTTTGTAACAATCTTTACTCCGTTATAGTCGTATGGGTTGTGACTGGCAGTAATAACAACACCATAGTCTAATTCATCTTTCATTACACCATAGAAAATTGCTGGTGAAGGAGTGTTGGTTGGGAATAATCTTGTAACAATTTTGTTACCTGCAAGAACTTCTGTAAACCATTCTGCTGCTCTATCTGACATAAATCTTCTATCATAACCAACTAGTACTGGTTTTTTTGATTTATCAGTAATAATAATTTTTGCTAATGCTTGAGCAATTTTTTGAACATTTTCTTTATTGAAATCTTCAGCAATTATTGCTCTAAATCCGCTAGTTCCAAATTTAATCATAATTTCTCCAATGTAAGTAATTAAATATTTGGTTTTTACTTAGTGAAAAGTTAAACCATTAATTTTGTAATTCCCTTATTATATAAGGGGATTTTCTATAAATTAGTTTAAATTAATATAATAAAAAAAGCAAGTAATT
>JAZLDP010000187.1:0-5815 GCA_045614835.1 Clostridia bacterium
AATTAAATCTGGTCAAGAAGGTAACATTTGCAGTAGAAACAAGATTTTTTGATAAGAGAAAAAACAAATTGAAAATATCTAAAGAATCAATGTATGCAATATTAGATATAGCTATAAAGAAAGAACAAGATAAAATAAACAAGCTAATAGATGCAGAAATAGAAATAAGAAGAAGGGAAGAAGAGAAAAATGAAATCAACAGGAATAGTTAGAAAAGTAGATGAATTAGGAAGAATTGTATTACCTATGGAACTTAGAAGAACATTAGGAATAGATACAGGAGATGCTTTAGAAATATACACGGAGGCAGAAAGAATTATACTGAATAAATACGAACCGTGCTGTATATTCTGTGGCGAGGCAAAAGGTACAGTGCATTTCAAGGACAAGATTATATGTGAAGAGTGCAAAAAAGAACTAGGAGGAACGAACAATGGCATTGCATAAAGCGATAAAGAGCGGTAAAGAGCACAGAACTGAATATGGAACAAAAGACCAACCGTTCTGCAAAGCTGTAGATAAAACTTGTCGCAATCACGGAGGTAGGCCGGGAGGTTCACAAAAGCAATGCCCGTGGTGTTTAGGTAATCGCACATTCAGTAACAGAAGAAGAAAGATGAAGGTAGAAGATACCGAATAAGAATAAGAGGAGGATATATGGTATTAGCTAAAGAAACGATAAAGATATTAGCAAAACATTTAAGTTTACACAATATCTATAAAGAGGAAATAATAGAACGAGAAGTAGAACTGATAAATAACAGGTCAGGGGATACTAATGCAGGGATTCGCTCAAAGAATAAAGTATCAAGGACAACGGAGGATATAGCAATTCTATTAGCAAGCGATGAGCGACTTGCCTGGCTCAAAGGAATCACAAAGGCGATAGATGATTTCAGAATAGAGTTATTAAAAGAAGAACCAATACTGCTAAAGATAATGGAAGCAAAGTATCTAAATAAAACATACAAGGTGTATGATGCGGATGTAATTGCACAGATAACCTGCAACGGGTATCCGATAGGTGAGAATATGTATTATGCAAAAAAAGAGAGGATGCTATACTTACTTGAAAAGAAATTAAACGAGTTGCAAATAAAAATATGAGTTATCCACAGAAAAAGGGCAAAAAACTTGGGAGTTTTTGAAGCTTGTCAAGTGGTATAATGATTATAGTAAAAAGTGGCGGGAAAAACAAATACGCTTTTTATTACCATAGGTGAGATTGTATATTTCACCTCCTTTCTATGAATGCAGACTAAAGAAATACTTTAGTTTCTCATATATAAACACCTTCTTAGACAGCAGATATGCTGTCTTTTTTAATGAGCAATTTCCAAAGTGATACAAATAAGTTATAAAAAGTGATAATAAGTGAAAATTGTTGATAAAGGAGATAGATAAAATGACAATAAACGAATTTAAGGAAGAAATGTGTACAAAATGCATACACTGTTGCGACAAATGCGAACACGAAGCTATAACAGAAGAGATAATGGAAGGAGTAGAACCGCCTGTAACCAGAACATACTGCAAGAACTATAGTAAGTGGTCAGGCCATATAAACGCTACTTTCAGGAATCTAGATTGGAGAGATGGTAGAGATGGCGAAGGGAAAGAAAACGGATACAGAAACAGTCTATAAAATAATGATATCAATGTTCAGCACAAACAACTTCAGTGAAACAGGCAGGCAATTAGGCCTATCACACAAGACAGTAGAGAAGATATACAAAGAGAACAAAGACAAGCCGGAGTTCGCCAAACTATGCCAAGAAAAAAGGGAAGAGTTTGTGGAGAAGGCGACCAGGATAATAGACAAGGCCGGAACATTGTTGGAGAGAAGACTGACAACAGCACTGGAGAAACAGGATGAGCTGGATGTGATGATTGATACTGTATGGGATTTGGATAGCAAAGATGCGGACTACAAGAAGAAAGTCGCACTTGCGAACAAAATAGGCGACCTACAACTGAACAGAATCTCAGAGATAACAACTGCATTAGGAACAATGTTTGATAAACGAGCTCTTGCTAAAGGAGAAACTACAGACAATACTAAATTGGATATAACTATAAAGGTAGTTGAATAATGGAATTAAAGCTTGAGATTACAAAGAAACAAAATAGTTTTATAAACAGTACAGCATTTGAAACATTGTTTGGAGGAGCTGCAGGTGGAGGTAAGAGCTATGGTCAGCTAATAGATGCCTTGAAATATTCATTAGAGTATCCAAAAAGTAAACAGATAATTTTTAGAAGAACCTTCCCAGACTTGGAAAAATCGTTAATAAGAGTAAGTAGAGAAATATATCCTACAACTATAGCAGTATATAACGATAGTAAGCATATCTGGAGATTCAAAAACGGAAGTATAATAGACTTCGGGTATATAGCTAGTGAATCGGATGTTTATCAATATCAATCTGCAGAATATGATGTTATAAGATTTGATGAGCTAACTCATTTCACAGAGTTTATGTATACATATATGATTTCTAGATGTAGAGGAGCAAACACATTCCCCAAACGAATAAAGAGTAGTACCAATCCAGGAGGTGTAGGCCATAACTGGGTAAAAGAAAGATTCATAAATATAGGACCGCCGAATGTTGTACACGAATGTCAATTAACAGCAGATAGCGAGAAAAAGTCAACAAGAATATTTATTCCTAGTTTAATAGCAGACAACAAGTTCCTTTTAGAAAGCGACCCTGACTATGTTGCCAGATTAGATAACTTGCCAGAAAAAGAAAGAAAAGCACTTAAATATGGTAACTGGGATATATTTGATGGACAGTTCTTTGCAGAGTTTGATAGAACAGTGCATGTTGTTGAACCGTTTGAGATACCAAAACACTGGTACATATATTTCACAATGGACTATGGATTGGATATGTTAGCTGGTTATTGGATAGCTGTAGACACGCAAGGGAATGCATATGTATTTAGAGAAGTATATATGCCGAATCTCATTGTTTCAAAAGCAAGGGATTTGATAAAGAGTATGACTAATGAACAGATATATGCTTACTTAGCACCACCGGACTTATGGAACAGACATAAGGAAACAGGTAAGAGTACAGCGGACATATTTGCTGAAGGAGATATTATCCTATATAAAACTAATAACGACAGAAAACAAGGCTGGTTGCAAATGAAAGAATGGTTGAAAACATCAACTGATGAACAAGGACAACAAACATCAAGATTAAAAATATTTAATACTTGTAAGAATCTAATAAGATGTATACCAGAATTACAACACGATAGCAAGAGAATAGGAGATGTAGCTAACGAACCGCACGAAATAACTCACGGTCCGGATGCTATAAGAGGATTTTGTGTTTATTGGACACAAGAACCACAAGAGCTTGAAAAAGAATCAACAATGCCATTTGAATTACAAACAGATGATGATTGGAACAATGAAGGTATTGAAGAATATTGTTGGTAGAAAGGAAAGAAAGAATGATTATATTAGCAGTAATAACAGGATATTTATTAGGAGTGTTACCATTCCTATTTTTTTATGCGTTAAATGGGCAAATCAAGATAAACAAGAAGGATAAAGAGGTAGTTCAGGAAGAAACAAATATGGCTGAACTAATGAACGAATGGTTAAACGGGGCAACTGTAAAACCTGAAGAACCTGTTGAAACAAAATCAGATAAACAGTTAGGCCAAGTAAACAATATGTACAAAGAGTTTATAACAGGAGAAGTAAATGGAGGTAACGATGAATGAGATAGAAAATAAAGAGGAATTAGCAAAATCAATATGGTCAGATTATGAAAAAGGATTGATGTATCAGAAAACATTATCACTTAAAGAAATTTGTGAAAGAAATGTAGATTTTGTGGAAGGCAGACAATGGGCGAACGCAACAGAGAGAACAAAGAATTTTCCTCGACCAGTTTCAAACATTATAGAGTTCATAGTAAACAACAAGAAGTCAAACATATTATCCGCAAAAATGAAGATTCTTTATAGACCTTTAATACACGCTCCAGAAGATGCTGAAAAAGCAATAGAAGGAGCTGAGGCATTAACAAACTTCGCGAATAATGTGAGCAAAGAGATTGACCAGGAGAGCCTTGATAATCAAGCAATCAAGGATGGATTGGTAAAAGGATTATATGCGTATCATTACTTCTGGGATTCTGAGAAGAAAACAGGAGTTTCAAGATACACAGGAGGACTTAATGGCCAAGTAATAGATGCGTTAAACATTATATTTGCAAATCCTAGAGAAAAAGATGAGCAAAAGCAAAAATGGATAATCTTAGTAAGCAGAGAAACATTGAAGAATGTAAAGAGCATCGCAAAGAAATATGGTGCAACTGATGCGGAACTGGAACTTCTGAAGGGAGATAAGGATGAAGAAAAGAACTATCAATCAGAAGAACAAGATACAGATTCCTATGTAACAGTATTAACAAGATATTTCAGAAAAAACGGTGCAGTTTACTATCTAAAAGCAACTAAGAACTTAGTTATCCAACCTGCGACAGCATTAACTCCAGATGCATCAAAAGTAACACTGGAACTAGATGAAGAAACAGGTGAAATAAACGATGAAGAAAACAAACTAGGTCAAGCAGATGAACCAGCATCAATCCCTGATTACAAAATGGATTTATATCCAATAGCTGTAGGTGATTACAAAGAAAGACAAGGAAGCATCTACGGAGTGAGTGAAGTAGAACCATTGATAGCAATACAAAAAGCTATCAACTTTAACTATGCAATGATGCTAATGTCAGGACAAAATATAGGATTTCCTAAGATGGTTATAAGACCAAAAGCATTACAAGGACAAAAAGTTACTAATGCTCCTGGTGAGTTGCTAGTTGACTACAGTCCCGACTTCAATGGAATCAAATACTTACAACCGCCATCATTCGGTTCAAGTACGATGATGCTAGTAGATAAATTGATAGAGATGACAAGAGTATTTACTGGAGCTACTGAAATAGCATCAGGAGAAGTTCTAGGAGCTAATATGAGCGGTAGTGCAATCGTTGCATTACAAAGTCAAGCAAAAGTACCCGTTGAAGATATGCAAAAGAAGTTCTGGAGAGTGCATAAGAAAATAGCAAAAATCTGGGAACAATTCTTCAAAGCATATTACACATTCGATGTTGACTATATGGTTGAGGATGAAAACGGAAATCCTCAAGCAACTAGATTTAACGGATTGGAATATAGAGATATGGAGTTTGATACAACAATAGACATCGGAACAGGCAGTGCATATTCTGAATCAATGTCTATAGCATTGTTAGAAGCTTCGTTAGGTAGAGGAGATATAACATTTGATGAATTTGTAGAACTATATCCAGAAAATGCGATGCCATTTAAGGCAAGATTGAAAGAAATAAGAAAACACAAGCTATTACCGCCTCAAATCAGCGAACAAATAGCAAGCAACCCACAATTATTACAATATGTGATGGGAATTATACAGCAGGCAAATACACCTGCACAACCAATGGTTAATGAAGGCCCTGTGGCTTAAAATTAAGGCTTTTGATAGTTTGGCCATATAAACTGTTAATTCGCAGGATGAAGAGCGTAAAAATCTCGTATATGAAAGGATAGGTTATGATAAATAACGAAGTAACTGAAAGCGAAAACAATGTTGAGGTCGCTGACCAACACGATGTATTGGAAGATACAGTAGAAGTAGTAGAAGGAGAAACAAATGCAGAATCTACTGAAACAGGAGTAGGAACTGAGACTCCTGCACCGGCAACAGTATCAGAAACTGAAACTGTAGAACCGGGAACTCCTAAACGATCTAACGAAGACA
>JAZLDP010000188.1:0-12539 GCA_045614835.1 Clostridia bacterium
AGAGGTGATCTAATGAGTATAGGGCAAAATATTACAACTAGATTTGAGGATAATTCCAGGAAAATATTAAATAATTTAGAAACTAAAAAAACTAGAATACTATACGCTATAGGGCTTAAGTGGTTAGAGCTTTGCACTAGAATTATTACTAGCAAAGGGATAGTAGATACAGGAAGATTAAGAGCCTCATTAAGTTTTATAACACCTTCACAAAGCGGAAGTAATGGAGGAAGAGAAAGCGGGGATAGTATAAGCGGTAGAGGGGACAAAGATAGCATTATAGTTGGTTCAAACGTTAGATATGCAAGTAAGCAAGAATTAACCAATAAAAAAGGCTCATTTTTAAAACCTTCTATCCTGGATAATAAAGAAGTTTATAAAAATATTGCACAAACTATAATGAAAGAATAAAAGACAAAATAAAATGAGGACTAGCATTACACTAGCCCTCTATGAACAAAAAGAGTTAAAAAATATGTCTTGGTTACGGGGGTTATATTTATATTATAACCTTATTATTATAGCACTATACTTAAATTATGAAAAAAATAAATAATTTTACTAAATTAACCATTCCTTCTTACAATAAAATAAAGTTGTATCAAAAATAACATATCTTTTATCATTTTTTGAAACTCTTTCATTATGTTTTGAAAACCTATTGTCTTTCCTTCTACCTCTATTATATACAGTTTTTCCATCTAATCTCTTAAGCCAATTAGCATTTATATATATATCGTCTATTACATTATTTCCAGTCAACATATCATTTAAAAATAATTCTCTACTAAAAGTTTTGTTAGTTGAAAATAAATTATATTCCTCATTTAAAATATTATTTATCTTTTTTTCTGATTTTTTATTTATCCTATATATTCCATCTTCCATTTTTTTTATATGACTTTCTGATACTTCTAACATTTTAGATAAATCCTTTGCAGTTAAACCGCTCTTTATTCTTTTTTCTTTTAACTCATTCCCTAACATATCCTAACTCCTTACCTAATATTTTTTTAAATCTTTTTAAATTCCTTTTTAAAACTAAAGAAATATAACTTTGTGATGTTTTATACTTGTCCGATAATTGCTTTTGGGTAAAATCATTGTAAAAATAATCAACTATTATATCTCTTTCCCTTTTAATGCAAGTTTTCAAAAGATAATCTACTAATATTTTATTTTCAGATATTTCATAATTATTTTGGTTATCTTCTAAAGACTGCTCTATAGTCATATCTTTATCACCGTTAATTCTAGCTCCGTTTGTAACAGTTGCAGAAGTTGAAACTCTATCTACTAAAACAAACTTTTCAGCTCCATCAACAATTTTTCTATCATAATACCATTTATCGTTACGAGTAAAGCCCATTAAAGCATATTTAATTGATGTTACCGCAAAGGTAGAGAATTTATAGCCTTTACTTTCATCAAATTTAGCCGCTGCTTTATGTAGTGCTATAGTAGAAACAGAAAGCAACTCTTCAAACTCATATTTAACCCTAACCATTTCATTAGCATTATAGAAAGCCCTGGTAGGAGCATAGATTAATTTTATATTTTCATCAACTCTTTGTTTAATCAACTTTTCATCTACTATGTTAATTTCTTGTGTTTTCATAATATAACCCTCCATTTATTCAGATGTTATAAAGTGCTTTTTATATACACTTTATCTTACTCTTATTGTAGCACTATAACAATAATATTGTCAAACAATTATTACCATTTTATGAAAAATTTATACTATTTTATAGAAAAAATCTTTGTTTTTTAGGTTTGTAACCTTTTTTGTAACCTTTGTAACCTCTTGTAACCTCTAAAAGGTTACACCTCAAACCGTTGGTATTACTAGCCTAGAGGCTCTTTGTAACCTTGTAACCTTTTTTTCTATAAAAAGATTTATAAAAATAGAAGAAAAAAGCATAGTTTTATATAAGAATATAGCCTATATAGAAAAATTTTTGGTTACAGAGTTACAAGAGGGCTTAAAGCGTTGATATGACTGGGCTAGAGGCGTAACCTCTAAAAGGTTACAAAAGGTTACAACATATTTTAGAAATAGGCTCTTATCCCTTGATATTACTGGGCTAGAGGCTTGTTACTTTATGTAACCTAAAAGGTTACACAAAAGGTTACACAATGAGGTTACAACTTTTTTATAAAGTGGTAAGGTAACTTTTTTTATTAAATTTTAAATTTACAAGTGTAAAATATAAAAATTATCTTAATAATGAGAAATAATGATGTTATATATATGATTTCATATAAAGTAAGGACTTCAAGTGTTTAAAACACTATAAAAATTTAGGAAGTATAGGAGAAAAAATTATGGATTTAAAAAAGATTTTATTAGATAATGGCGTTTCAAGTGAGTTAGTGGACACAATAGCCGACACTATAAAGGCGGAAATACCAAAAGAATTTGTTAGTAAGGCTCAATATTCTAAAAAGGTTACTTTAATTGACGAATTAAATAACTCTATTGCAGATTTAGAGGCTAAGAATGGAAAAGACGATTATAAACAAAAGTATGAGGCTCTTAATACAGAGTTTGAAAACTTTAAAGCAGGAAT
The DNA here is from genome assembly GCA_045614835.1 of Clostridia bacterium. GTDB lineage: Bacteria > Bacillota > Clostridia > Christensenellales > UBA1242 > UBA11490. The sequence goes on from JAZLDP010000188.1 coordinate 2,574, forward strand.
AGAAACAGAGAAAGTTAATACTACAAAGAAAAATGTTATCATTGAAGGACTTAAAAACGAGGGCTTTAATGATAAAATAGTAAACTTACTATTAAAGGAATTTGATTTAGATAAAGTGGAGATAGAAGAGGACAAAGTTAAAGGGTGGGAAGATACCATAAAACCTTTTAAAGAAACTTACGCTGATTTTATCCAGGTAGAACAAACAGAAGGAACACCACCCGCAACACCTAGCGGAGCAGGAGCAGGAGCGGGAACAGAGCCTACAAGTTTAAGAGAGGCTCTAAGACAACAATATAATTTATAAAATAGAAATGGAGTGATGATTAATGAGTATAACTTTAGCAGAGGCAAAAGTTGGAATGAAAGACAAAGTAGATCAGCAGGTAGTTGATGAATTTAGAAGGGCGAGTTTATTATTAGATTCATTAGTTTTTGATAATGCAGTAAGCCCAGGAACAGGCGGAAGTACAATGGTTTACGGATATGTGCAACTATTAAGCCCTTCCACAGTATCAGTAAGAACAATTAATAGTGAGTACACACCAGGAGAGGCAAAGAGAACAGAAAAAACCTCTAAGATAATTCCTTTTGGTGGCTCATTCCAGGTTGATAGAGTACTTGCAGGAACAAGCGGAGCAATAGACGAAATTAATTTTCAATTAGAACAGAAGGTAAAAGCCTCTTCTAACTACTTCCATAACTTAGTTATAAATGGAACAAGTGCAAGTAGTGGAGCAGGATTTGTAGTTAATACTTTTGATGGACTAGCAAAATTATTAGCGGGAAAAGATACAGAAATAACCTCTACAGTAGATTTAAGCACAAGTGCTTTAGTGGATACTAATTATAATGCTTTCCTTGATGAATTAGATGGATTTATTGGGGCTTTAGATGGTAAACCTTCTATGCTTTTAATGAATGATAAAATGTTATTAAAGGTTAGATCAATAGCTCGTAGGGCAGGTTATTATACAAGAAGTGAAAACGCCTTCGGACAAGCGGTGGAATATTATAACAATATCCCATTAGTTGACGCAGGAAAGTATTACAATGGTAGTGCTACAGTAGATGTAATTCCAACAAGTGTAGCGAGTGGAAGTGCAGAAGGAATGACAAGTATATATGCAATATGTATAGGCTTAGATGGATTCCACGGAATAAGCCCTACTGGAACTAAAATAGTAAATACTTACCTTCCTAATATGAATGAACCAGGAGCGGTTAAAACTGGTGAAGTTGAAATGTTAGCGGGAGTAGTATTGAAGAACAGTAGAAAAGCAGGAGTTTTAAAGGGAATTAAAATAGCCCCTAAAACTGCTTAAGAGTAAATAGAAGAGGCTTAATATAAGCCTCTTTTTTAAAAGGGTGATTTAATGGAAGAGATTTTAGGATATATAAATAATAGTTTTGCAGTAACTAAAGAAGAAGGGACTTTTAATATATCTAATAACTCTATAACAATTAAGGGTAATTATATAGAGGGGCAATATATAAGGCTAACAGGCTCTATATTAAATGATGGAGTTTATAAGGTAGAAAGTACAGAAGGAAACACAATAACTCTTGTAGGGGCTATTGATGAAGTTTTTGAAGGGGCTATATATTCTTTAGCAATTCCTAAAGAGATAGTTAGAATAGCAGGAGCTTTTGAAGAGGCTAAAGAAAAAATAGGTAATGGGATATATGATAGTGAAAGTTTTGGGGAGTATTCTTATACTTTAGCAAAAAAGCAAAATGGAGAAATATACACCGCTTTAGATGGTTTTAAAAACGATTTGAAAAAGTATAGAAAAATGAACGATAATTCATTAAAAAGGTGTAAGGTGATAAAATGAAAAACTTTTTAGAAATGTTTGAAAAAGTAACCTTAACTAAAATTAGTGATGATATGGGAGGATATGAAACCTCTATATCAGAAGGAGATATTTTTAAAGCGGGTATAACACAAGCTACAGGAAGTATAAAGATAATAGCGGAGCAGAAGGGCTTAGAGAATAACTATATATTATTTTTTGATAAGGATATAGATTTTTTAAACCTGGGGGATATAGTTAAAAGAATTGATAAAGATTTGTATTATGAAATTATTAATACACCAGGAGAGGTAGAAACTCCGAAAGCCTCTTCTTTAAATCTTAAAAAGGCTATATTAAAAAGATATGTATTACCTAAAGAGGTGATTTAATGTTTAGCAATATAACAAAAACCTTATTTTCTTTCTTTGGAGCTTTAGGCTATGAGGTATATTTAAACGGAAATGTTAAGAGAGGGGCTAACTTTCCTTATATTTCTATTGATTATGAATTAGCAGAGTTTGGAGAAGAGGGCTTAATACAAGGGAGAATATGGGACAAGGGGACGAGTAGGGCAAAAATTAATAATATTAGTGATAATTTATTAATTGCAATAAACAAAGGTATAAAATTAAAAATAAATAATGAGAATGGATATATATACTTAACACAGGGTAGCCCCTTTATTCAGAGTATATATGATGAAACAGGGCTACAAGTTAATTATTTTAATATAATTATGAAAATTTATTATTAAATTAGAGGTGATATTTTGGCAATATTAAACGGATTTACAAAGGACACCGCAAAAAATTTACAATTAGATGCGGGAATTTTAGTTAAGGACTTGACAAGCCCTGGGACTTTTAATGGAGAATTAACAGAAAATCAAAAGCTAGGAGCTACAGAAGGCGGGGCGAGTTTTACTGCTATTCCCGAAATGAGAAATATATTTGAGGGAATAGATGGAGCAAAAGGAAACTATAAGGACGGAAATGTAATTGATAGTTGGGAAATTAAACTTACTGCAACATTAAAAGAAATGACTGCGGAAAATTTTAAATTAGCTTTAGGGAGTGCAACTGTAACTCCTGCGGTAGAAGGTGGGAAGTTTGATTCAACTACTGCGAAAATGACTGTTGAAACTTCTGATTATTTGAGTAATATTTGTTGGCTTGGAACTTTAGCGGGTAGTGATGACCCTATTATTATAGAATTAAAAAATGTTATGAATATAAACGGACTTAATTTTACTGTAAGTGATAAAGGAACAGGAACAGTAGAGTTAGAGTTACAGGCTCACTTTGACGTAACTAAGCCTAACGAAGTGCCTTTCACAATATATACACCAAAAGCAGTATAAAGAAAGAGGGAGAATAGATTATGAGATTAAGTGAAATGACTGTTGAACAGTCTTTTGATAAAGTAGTAGAGTTAGTGCCTTTTATAACTAACATACTTAAAAATGATGAAATTAAGAAGGTTATGAAAAAAGTTGAAATAGGTGGAGCTACAGAAGAGGAAAAATTAAATAATGGATTTGACAATACTATATCTAAAATAATGCCTTTTGTAAATTTAGTTTTTAAAGAGTGCAGAGAGGATTTATTTTCTATAACTGCAATAATGACAGATAGAACTGTAAAAGAAGTTAAAAAATTAAATTTAACTATATTTTTAAAAGAGGTTATGGAAATAGTAAAGGACGAGGATTTAATTAAACTTTTTACTCAACGTATAGGCTAAAAGGCTCAAAAGTAATAATTTACTTAGGAACTTTAAATAAGCCTATGCGGATCAACTCATTAATCTTTTTCCTAAATTCTAAATATGAAGAAGAGAAAAAGCAGGAAGTGAAAGAAACTTATTTAATTAATTTAGTTACTTCAATTACTAGAAATGTAACAGGAAGTAAGAATATAAAGTCTTGGAGTGAAATAGAAGAGAGATTTAATAATAATAAGAGAGATAAAAGAAGTGCAAAAGAAATAGAAGAAGATGTATTGAATAAGTTTAAAAAACTAGGATAGGCGGGGGAAAACTTGTCTATCCTTTTTTTATGAAATTGAGAAGAGGTGATTTATATAAATCTTTTTAATTTATTTGCAAAAATAAGCCTAGACGATAAGGAATTTAAAAACGGAGTTAATAGTGCAAAAACTAGCGGTAAGGGGCTAACAAGTGCTTTCAGTAGTATTGGTAGCGGTATTACTGCTTTAGCAGGGGCAACAGTAAAAGCTATAGGGGTTGCAAGTGTGGCTATAACAGGACTTGCAACTATGTCAATTAAAAGTTATGCAGAGTATGAACAATTAGTTGGAGGGGTAGAAACTCTTTTTAAAGATAGTGCGGGGCTAGTTAAGGAATATTCAGAAAATGCTTATAAGACTGCGGGGCTTTCAGCTAATAAATATATGGAAACTATAACAGGATTTTCAGCCTCACTTTTGCAGGGCTTGGGTGGAGATACACAAAAAGCAGCAGAGGTAGGAAATAAAGCGGTTGTAGATATGTCGGACAATGCTAATAAAATGGGTACCAGTATAGAAATGATTCAAAATGCTTACCAGGGCTTTGCTAAACAAAATTATACAATGCTAGATAACTTAAAATTAGGTTATGGCGGTACTAAAGAAGAAATGCAAAGACTATTAGTAGAGGCGGGAAAGGTTAGCGGGATAACCTATGATATTAGTAATTTTAGTGATGTTATAGAGGCTATACACATTATACAAACAGAGATAGGAATAACAGGGACTACCTCACTAGAGGCAAGTCAAACAATAAGCGGGAGCTTTAATGCTATGAAAAGCTCTTGGAGTAATTTATTAACTGGTATGTCGGACGATACTGTAAATTTTAGTACATTAATAGATAATTTTATTGAAAGTGCGGGGACTTTTGGAGCTAACTTATTACCGAGAATTAAAATAGCCTTAGATGGTATAGGGCAATTAGTAACAGAGTTAGCGGGAAAACTACCAGGAATTATAGGTGAGTTATTACCAGTAATTACTGAAAGTGCGGTAAATGTTATAACTTCTTTAATTAATAGTTTTGTTACTGCTACACCTATGTTAATAGAAACAGGGAAAACATTATTAACAACTTTAATTGAAGGGATAAAAACTTCACTACCTGCTATTGTTAGTAGTGCTTTAGATATACTTACAAGTTTAATAAATGGGTTAATAGAAGTATTACCAATGTTATTAGAGGTAGGGTTACAGGCTCTTATAACGTTAGGGCAAGGTATAGCCGATTCTTTACCGACTTTAATACCTACGATATTAGATTTAGTAATTAGTTTGTGTGATATGATAATTGAAAATTTACCATTGATTATAAATACTGCAATAGATATTATATTAGCTTTAGTAGAAGGACTTGTAAAGGCTTTACCTACTTTAATTGCAGAAGTACCGAGGATTATTAATAGTTTTTCAGACACTATTTATAATGCTTTGCCTCAAATATTAAAAGCGGGTATTGATATTCTAATGATGTTAATAAAAGGCTTAATAGAAAGTATTCCAGTTTTAATTGCTAACCTACCGCAAATTATAATGGCTATTATAAATGCCTTTACTATGGTTAATTGGTGGAATATCGGTAAAGATTTAATAGTCAATATAGGTAAAGGTATTTGGGGAATGGTTAAGAATATAGGAAAAACTGCAAAGGATTTAGGAAAAAGTGTATTAGAAGGAATAAAAGGAATATTTACAGGAGGAACAGGAACAGGAGCAGGGTTTATAACTAATATTATAAATGGACTTTTAAGCCTAAGAACAAAGGCTTTAAGCTCAATTAAAGAAGTTGGCTCGAATATGCTAAATGGAATAAAAAACGTGTTAAGTTGGGATAACTTAAAAAATGTAGGCTCAAACTTAATCCAGGGCTTATGGAACGGTATTTCTAATATGGGGGGTTGGATAATGGACAAAATAGGAGGCTTTGCAAGTGGGATTATAGACGGAGTTAAGGACTTCTTTGGTATTCATTCCCCATCAAAAGTTTTTGAAAATGAAGTTGGGGTATATTTAGCCCAGGGTTTAGGAGTTGGATTTGATAAAGAATTTGACAATGTTAATAAAGATATTGAAACCTCATTACAATACGACTACAACGCCTCAATTAATCCTAATATAAATAACAAAGGAACTGAAAATAATATGTTAGGGGCAATATATGGACTTCTTAAGACTATTGCCGATAATGGTATTAACTTAGATGGTAGAGAAGTTGCAAGAGGTTTAGCCCCGTACCAGGACGAATTTAACGAATATAATACTAGATTTGCATAATAGGAGGCTATAAAGCCTCTTATTTTGTGCAATAATGGAAAATAAAGAGGTGATAAATTGAATTATTTTATATTTAATAATAAAAATTCTTTTGAAGATATGAAAATAGGGATAATAGGAAACTCAATAAGGGTTAAACCTAAAGAAAAAATAGAAAAAGAGGAAATAGAGGGAAGAAAACTCGGATCACTTGTTTATAAAACTGGAAATTATGAAGATATAATTTTAAGTAGAAAACTTAGATTATTAACTTTTGAAGATTACGAGGAAGAAACTTTTAAAATAGTGAATTGGTTTACTAACATAGAAGATAATAGATTAATATTTAAGGACTACCCGCAAAAATGTTACAAGGTTAAGTATGTAGAGTTTGGAGATTTTGAGGACTACAGGGGCGGGAATGTAGATTTTGAAGTTAAATTTATATGTGAGCCTTTTATTTATTCTTCTATTGATGAAGAAATAGAGGTTACTAATAGAGAATTAATTTTAAATGATGGATTTTTACCCGCAGAGCCTCTTATAACTTTGGAACTACCTTCCACAACTCAAACTATTTCTATAACTATAGGAGCAAAAACAATACAACTAGATAACGTTAAAGGAAATGTAATTATAGATAGTCAAACACCGAGGGTTATTTGTGAAGGGGTAGAAATTAAAACTATAGGGGATTTTCCAGTATTAACAGAAGGTTATAATATAATTTCCTGGGTAGGTAATATAAATAAATTTACAATGAAAAAAAATCTATTGTATAGGGGGTAGTATCTTTGATAGGAATTTTTAATAATAAGACTACTAAAACAGATTTAACTTTATATAATGGAGAATACATTTTAGATAGTATATGTACTAAATTTGAAGTTACAGAGGAATTAAACGGGGAATATAGCTTAGATATAATTTTTAAAATTGATAATTCTATTGATAAAAAGGCTTATGATTTAATGGCAAATGATAGCCTTTTGAAAGTTGATGAAGAATATGGAATAGAATATTTTAGAATAGCTAAAGTAATTAAAAATAAAAGAAACTATGAAATATTTGCTAGACATATAACCATAAGTGAAACCTTAAAATTATTTTGTGAAGATGTAAGACCTACTAACTTAAATGGGGCAGGAGCTATAAGTTGGATATATAACAATTCTAGGGGCTTAAAATGGCTCACAGTCGGCTCGAATATTACAACAACAAATACTGCTTATTTTATTAGAAAAAGCGTTTATGAGGCTCTTTTTAGTGCTGATAATAGCTTTATTAATAAATGGGGTGGAGAAATATACAGAAGAGGTTTCAACTTACAAATTAATAGTAAAGTCGGACAAGATAGGGGCGTAAGTATTAGGAGTGGGAAAAATCTAAAAGGAATAGAGGAAAAAACAAATATAGATAATTTAATTACTTCTATTTATCCAGTTGGATTTGATGGAATAACTATTGCCGAAAAATTTATTAATAGTGATTATATTAATAACTATAGCTCTATATATCCAATGGAAGTTAAATTTGATGATGTTAAGGTTAAAGACGAAAATAACGAAGAAGGGTTTGATACCTTAGAAGAGGCACAGGAAGAATTAAGAAAAAGGGCTAAAGAGTTATTTAATAAAGATAAAGTGGATATATTGACCGCCTCTTATACCTTAGATTTTGCAGAACTTGAAAAAGCAGAAGGTTATAAAGAATATTCTATAGTCGAGAAAACTTGGCTCGGTGATATAGTTAATGTTTATGAGGAAACTTTGGATATAGATTTAAAATTAAGAGTTACTAAAAGGGTATATGATGGACTAAAGAAAAAAAGAAAAATAACTACTTTGAGTAATAAAAATTTAAACATTAAGCCTCCTTCTTTAAATCAAGTGATAGAAAAACTTGAAAAAGTAGATAGTACAGACAATGTTTTAAGTTTAGCTAAGTTACAGGCTACCGCTTTAATAAAAAGCGGTATGAAAAATTCTTATGTGATAGTAAAAGAAAATGAATTACTAATAATGGACACTAAAGATATTAATACTGCTACTAAAGTTTGGAGATTCAACAATGCAGGTTTAGGCTATAGCTCTACAGGATATTTAGGGGAATATGGACTTGCTATGACACAAGATGGCTCTATAGTTGCTGATTTTATAACAACAGGGGTATTAAATGCGGTTATAATAAAAACTGGGTTATTATCAAGTTTTAACAATTCTACCTGGATAAATATGGACAATGGGAATTTTAACTTTGCTAATAAAATAAAATTTGATGGAGAAAACTTTTCAATAGGGGACGATATTTCTAATGTAACTATAAAAGATGATTCTCTAAAAGTTAAAAATGGAGCAATAGAAGTATTGAATGGCGAAGGGGAAATACTTCTTAAAGGAGTATCAAGTGGACTACTATTAAAAGATAATTCTATAAAAATAAAATCAGATTTAACTACGAATTTAGGAGAAGGGCTTGAATTAACTAAAAGAGGGATAAAATTTGTTGGAGAAGATGGAGAAAGTGCGAGTGTTTTTTATGGACTTTATGATGATAGTTGTTGGTACTTAACGTCAAGTTTAGCAGGAATAAACGATATAATTTTCAATATAGATAAATCAGCTAGAATAACAAGATTAATTTCTGATTTTATAGAAACTAATCAATTAAAAGCTACCACCTTAAATTTAAAGGAGGGAATAAGTGTTGGAAGTGGAGGCACAATTAATGGTACGTTAAACACTAGGAAAATAAATACACAAGGATATAATGTAGATTTAGAAGAAGGTACATTATATGGAAATGTAGAAGGTGGAGAGATAACAGGTGATATATATATATATAGAGATGGAATAACCCGCCCAGCCGTAAGAGGAAATGGGAGAAGTGATGATGAACAAGTTAATGGAATAGCTATAAGAAGTGGAAGTACAGGGACTTATTTAGAAGTACAAACAATGGATTTAACAGCTTATGGGGTTAATGTTAATCCTTCTGATGAAAACTTAAAAGAAAACATACTTCAAATAGATAATGAAGAAAGAAATAAAGCAATAGAAATTATTAAAAAGATAAAACATTATTCGTATGATTTTAAGGATCATTATAAATATGGAGAAGGGGCGAAATGTGGCTATATAGCCCAGGAATTAAAAGAGGTTGATGAAAATTTTGTTTTCGGAGTAGAACAAAGCGAGGGAGAAACAATTTATTATCCTAATTTTAATAATATAATCCCATATATAACTCTAGCACTTAAAGAAGAGAATAAAAAAATAGAGCAACAAGCAGAATATATAAGACTTTTGGAAAAAAAAATTGAAAATCTTGAAGAACGTATAAAATAATAAAGAGAGGTGATTAAATGACTAGAGAAATTAATTTAACTTTAGATATAAATAAAAATACTTATAAATGTTTTGAATGTAAACAAAATGATGATTTGGTTTTAAAAGTAGTTTTTTTTGAAAATGGTAAATTTGTAGATATATCCAATACGGATATAATTATTAATTGTATAAGAGAAAATGGAACTTTTAATATACAAAGTGAGGGTATAGAAAAAAACAAAAATGGGATAGTATGTGAATTAGATAGGGAATTTACTAGAGTGCCAGGAATGGACAAATTAGAAATAACTCTAATAGAGGAAAATAAACAGAAAACTACTTTTGATTTTAACATATTAGTAAAAAAAAGTGTACTTGAAGGAGGGGAAAAAAGCGATAACACAATAACAGTTTTAGAAAAATTACAAGAAAATATTAAGGTGGCGACAGAAAATAATTCAGCTTTAGAAAGTAAAATTATAGAGGCAGAAGATAAAAAAATAGAAATAGAACAATTTATAAAAAGTGGTGGGGCTGCAACTAAAACTGATATTG
>JAZLDP010000189.1:0-3961 GCA_045614835.1 Clostridia bacterium
ACTGCAATACCTTGACAACCATTAACAAGTAGGTTTGGAAATCTACCTGGTAACATATTAGGTTCTTTAAGTCTATCATCAAAGTTAAGACCCCAAGTAACAGTATCTTTATCTAAGTCTCTTAACATTTCCATAGCAAGTGGAGTAAGTCTTGCTTCTGTATATCTCATAGCAGCAGCAGTATCTCCATCGACAGAACCAAAGTTTCCGTGTCCATCAACTAGAGGCTCACACATATTGAACGGTTGCGCCATACGAACAAGAGTATCATAAATACTAGTATCTCCGTGTGGGTGATATTTACCCATACATTCACCGACAATACTTGCAGATTTTTTGTAAGGTCTATCAGGCAAAACACCTACTTCTAACATACTATATAGAACTCTTCTTTGAACTGGCTTTAAACCATCTTCAACTCTAGGAATTGCTCTATCCATAATAACGAATTCACTATAAGGTATCATACTCTCGTGAATAGTTTGTGATAGAGATTTTGTTACATAATTAGTATTATAATCCTCAAGAGTAATTGCTCTTTGAGTTTTCTTTCTAGTTCTAGTTTTTGGCTGAACTTCAGCATTTTCTTCTAGTTGCATAGTAGTTTGTTCTTCTACTATTTCAACACTCTCCATATCAACTTCTTCATCTACAAGTTCATCAAGTGTAGTATCTTTTGTAACTTTAGTTTTTCTTGGTTTGCTTACAGGTTTAACTTGTTCTACTTCAGTTGTAACAACTTCTAGTATTTCTTCATTTTCCACTTCTTCTACTTTTTCAACCTTAGTAACTTTGGCAGTTTTATTAGTTTTTATACCAACCAAATCTTTCTTTACACTACCTTTTTTAGTTGAAGTCTTTTTTGTATCACTATCTACATATTTATCGAAAAAGTCATCTTCTCTCATTTCTTCATACTCCTTGCTTCAAACGCATCTACTTTATTAAAGTTAGCATTAGAAGTAATGTATTTCTTTCTAGCTTCAATGTTATCACCCATAAGTGTTGCAATCATTTCTTCTGCATCAGCAAGGTCATCAATTGTAACTTTTACAAGAACTCTCTTTGCTGGGTTCATTGTTGTTTCCCATAACTGCTCAGCAGACATTTCACCAAGACCTTTAAATCTAGTAACACTATAACCAGCACCAGCCTCTTTTACTATAGCATCATAATCTTCTTCATTATATACATATTTCTCGAAGCCTTTCTTATATATCTTGTATAGTGGAGCAATAGCAACATAAACATGTCCAGTATTAATAAGTTCTCTCATATATCTGTAGAAGAAAGTCAACAGAATTGCTCTAATATGCGCACCATCTTGGTCTGCATCGGCCATAATTATAATTTTGTTATATTTTAGATTTTCGATATTAAAGTCAGTTCCAATACCAGTACCAACAGCCGAAATAATTGTTCTGATTTCTTCGTTCTCAAGAACTTGAGAAATTCTCTTTTTCTCAACATTTAGAGGTTTACCTCTTAGCGGTAGTATTGCTTGGAAAGACCTATCTCTTGCTTGTTTAGCACTACCACCCGCACTATCACCCTCTACAATAAATACTTCATTAAGAAGAGGATTTCTACCAGTACAACTAGATAATTTTCCAACCAACGAATAACTATCTACACTATTTTTTGCTCTTGTAATTTCTTTTGCTTTTCTCGCAGCATCTCTTGCTTTAGCAGCACCCTTAGCTTTATTAATGATATCGGTTAATACTTGTTTACTGCTTGTTTGATTAGCAAAGTTCATAAGACCATCATAGATAATATTCTCAACTTCTACTCTAGCCTCAGGGTTACCAAGTTTAGTTTTGGTTTGACCTTCGAATTGAACACTCTTCATCTTAATAGCAAGGATTACAGACATACCCTCTCTATAATCTTCACCTAGTAGATTAGCATCTTTATCCTTAAGCAAATTCATATTTCTAGCAATTTCATTAAATGCCTTAGTAATACCACTCTTAAGACCTGTTTCATGCATACCACCCTCAGGAGTAGGAATGTTATTAACATAACTAAATACATTCTCAGAATACAAGTCAACATGTTGAATCGCACAAGACAAATCAACTAGACTTGATTTTGCCTCAATATATATAGGCTCTTTATATAATGCAGTATTCTTTTCATTAATATATTTAATAAATTCTTTAAGACCTTCTGTATAATTATACACTCTTTTTTGATTTCCAAGCTCTTCAACCTCATTCTCGTCAATCAGCTCAATTGTAATTCCCTTGTTCAAAAAAGCAAGTTCTCTTAGTCTTTTTGCAATCATTTCTGCATCAAATCTGCAATCTTTAAATACCACATCATCAGGTTTAAAGGTAACAGTTGTACCAGTTTCTTTAGTAGGACCAACACACTCAAGAGGAGCAACAGGAACACCACCAGTGTATTTGTCTTTACCCTTTTTTACCCTTTTAAATTGCATTTTATATTTGTAGCCTTCTCTACAAACCTCTACTTTTAACCATTCAGAAAGAGCATTTGTAACACTCGCACCAACTCCGTGCAAACCACCAGAATAAGAGTAGTTAGAATTATTAAATTTACCACCAGCGTGTAGTTGTGTAAAAACGACCTGAACACCGCTTACTTTCAACTTAGGATGCTTGTCTACAGGTATACCTCTACCATTATCCTGAACAGTAATGCTATTATCTGTATGAATAGTAATAGTTATTTTATCACCATAACCATTGGCAATTTCATCAATAGAGTTGTCTACAATTTCCCAAAGCAAATGATGCATTCCCTTAATTCCAGTAGTACCAATGTACATACCAGGTCTAAGTCTAACAGCATCAAGACCCTCAAGAATTACTATGTCTTTACTATTATAATTCTCAGCCAAAACTAAATTTCTCCTTAATTTAATCACATTACAAACAAAATTATAACACAAAAACCGCTAAAAAACAATTATTTTTGAGATTTATCAAAATTATATAAAACTGGACATTAATTTTATATTTATACATTTATAATAGTATTTATACATAAAGTATAGCAATCAAAAAAATAACAAATAACACATAATAAAAACCCATAACTCATAAAATACAAATGAGTCAAAAACTTATAATTAAATTTTAAGGACTAATAAAAATGAAAAAAATTGTATTCACTGGCGGAGGAACCGCTGGACATATTATACCAAATTTGGCATTAATAGAAGAATTAAAAAATTACAAAATATACTATCTAGGTTCTAACGGAATGGAAAAAGAACTAGTAAAAAGCAACCCAAATATTACATATATAGAAATACCAATAGTTAAATTAAAAAGAAGCCTAAGCCCCTCTAACCTACTACTCCCCTTTAAACTCATTAACGCAATAAACAAATCAAAATCAATATTAAAAGACATAAAGCCAGATTTAATATTTTCTAAAGGAGGATATGTCTCGCTCCCTCCTTGCTTTGCAGGACACTCACTATCTATTCCAATAATAACACACGAGAGCGATTTGAGTATAGGACTTGCAAACAAACTTATCGCTAAAAAAGCAAAGTATCTATGTTGCAGTTTTAAATCAACAGCCGAAAAATACGGTAAAAATGCATTACATACAGGCTCTCCAGTAAGAAACAAAATCAAAAACGGCAATAAAGACATTATACTCAAGAGACATAAAATCAACTCAAATAAACCAGTTATCTTAGTTGTTGGAGGAAGTCTTGGAGCTCAAAAAATTAATGAAACCATATGGAACAACCTAAAACAACTCACACAAAACTACATCATTATCCATATCGTAGGTAAAAACAAAACAAATAAAGAGGCAAACTCCCCTAATTACCACCAAATAGAATTTGCCAACGATATAGAAAACTACTTTGCCTGTGCAGATATAGTAATATCAAGGGCAGGAAGCAATACAATTTTTGAATTACTAACCATCAACAAACCAATGCTCCTAATACCTTTACCAAAATCAAAAC
>JAZLDP010000190.1:0-13107 GCA_045614835.1 Clostridia bacterium
CTAGCAATTAGTGTCTGTATTATACATATACCAACTATACAAAGAGCAAGAATATATTTTTTGATTTTAAATTGTTTATCCTTTAAAAATACGCCAATAAAATAATACATAATAGGATACGCACTTGTCCAATAAGATGTAATATGAGGATATGAAAATACTAGTAGTAGAGTAATAATAAACCACCACTTACATTTTTCAGGAATAGCTTTATATAAATAATTAAAAAATGGAGCAAATAGAAAAAGTCCAACAAACATATTAATATACCAACTATAAGAAAGATACTCAAAAGTTAGCATTTTTAGTAAAAATGTTCCAAACCCTATAGCCTCATCAAAACAAAATCTGTTAATAAAAAACACAAATATTCCACACAAAAGATATTCTATGAAAATCTTCAATAATTTCAGATAATATTTTGCATTAGGTGTTTTGTTACTATTCAAATAACCTGTAAGTATCAAAAAAAGAGGAATACAACTAAATGAAAGATACCTACCAACACCCGCAAAAAATGTGCCCACTGAAGAAATTTCCACACCATCAAAACCATAAAAGGAGGTCGAGTGAACTAGAATTACAAAGAACATTGCAATAACCCTTATAATATCTAGTCCCCAATTATATGTATTTTTATTTTTGCTGTCATTGTTCATATTTGTCAAATTCTCTTTTTTAACTTCTTCCATAATACCTCTAATAGTAAAAACAATTACATTTTTAGTTTAACATAGTTCTCAATATTTACAAAACATAAACTTTGTCCCCAAAAGAAAAACCAACTGGTTAGGTTGGTTTGAATTTATATAAAAAGATAAATAATCAGCAAATGCAAAGGATAATATATATAGAATAACCATTTAAAAATTTTGTTAACTACTGCGTTTTTGCCTCGCTCACCACTGTAGAAATATAATAGCGGAATTGCTAACACAACACCGAATTGTAATATTGCATACACTTTGTCTATTGCAAAGAAATAAACTATTACATATGAAATAACCATTAGAAACATAGCAATCATTTGGTTCTTGAAACTATCTTTGTTCATCCACATAAACAAAATAGTCAACGGAGCAACACAACTCCAGTCTGCAGGAAAAGACACTAGACATATAACGATACTCAACAGCACCTTCGTGTAACTCTTCCAATTAGTATCATACAGACGAATTAACAAAAGTCCACAAGCAAATCCCCATAGAACACTGGTCTGATTAAATATCCCATAAAACCCAGGAATTAAAGAATAAGCATCTATGTAATTAAAAGAGGTTAGAACATACGGAATATGCGAGAGTATCGCAAATACTATAATTCTAGTAAAATACTTTTTAAAGTTTCTGGTATGTAAATATCCCTGAACCATAAAGAAACAAAATATCGGACAAGCAATCCTACCAAGTATATGCATAATTATTGCTAGTGGATGCACAGAAAAACTAGGAAAAATAGCCCACGCAAGATGGTCTAAAGTCATAGATATTATTGCGATAATTTTCAATACATTAGAAGACATACATTTCTTTTTGTCAACACTAGTAATTTCCACAACATTTCTCCTAAGTCCATTATAACATATATTCCATAAAATGTATGTCATTTTCAAACCACTTTAAAATTTTAACACAACAAAATTTCAATATTTAACACCAACAACACCAATTGATTTTATAACCACTATCAACAAAATATTTAATTGACAAAAAGTTATTATTTGTGATTAAATTAGTTAGAGGTACAATATGAGAAGAGTTGGATATATTATTTTAAGAACACTAGATATTATCAGTACAATAGCAATTATTTTTGGTATTGCTTGTTTGGTTTCATTATTTTTCAGCAAATCTTTTCCCCTATGGAGAATTTTACTTGGCATTATACCTATAATCGCAGGTTCTATTTTAAAAAGAATTGCTACATTTTTAATGCATATTTTCGCAGTAACTGATGCTGTAGTAGACACAATCCAAGAAAGAAACAATAATAACAATATAGACAACTAAAAAACACCCCAACGGGTGTTTTTTTGTTTACATTTTAAATGTATATATTTATCTGCAAGTAATATAAATTTGTATTACAAAAGACAAACTATTAATTCTACTATATAGTTAAATTGCATCTATGCAAAATCCCCTAATGCGATATCGTTTAGCAATCATTTTCCTTTTGTTCTTTAGTATTATGGTAACAATATTTGCGTTCATAAATCATCAAAGTCAAATGTATAAATGCACACATTGCAATTGAAACAACAACAAAAACTTTAAATACACTAAAGCTATTAAATAAAGAAATAAGAAGCATTAGTCCAAAACACAAACCTCTCGAAAGTCCTGCAAAAATCTCAACGATTGAATGATGCTCTGCAATATCATCATACAACCCATATTCTTTCAACATACTATTTCTATGAGCATCAAACAACACTTTATATATAATTGCTGTAAATAGTATTATACCATTTAAAATAATTATAGAGGCTTTATTAATATCTATTACAAAATATATAGAAGCCAACATTGGTAATATTGAACAGACAACAAACATCCAAGAACGGTGCCCTGCTTTTGTAAATTTATTCATCAACAAAATAATAACAATAGAGCCAATAGACAACACTCCTGTAATAAGTCCTAGACTAAATGAAGAACCATATTCAAAAATAATACAGATATTCATAAGGGTGGTTGTTAAATAAGAAACACCATATATTGCACTAATAAAATACATATAACCGATACGCTTTCTGAATTCTGGTCTTTGTTTTAAAATATTCAAATATCCCTTAAGGTCAAAACGGCTACCTTCTGGTCTTTGAGATTTAACAAAAGATGAAACAACTATCTGTACAACACAAACCGCAAAAACAACAATTGCTGTATACGAAAATGTAATCACATCTATTAATGCACCCAAGATAATCGGACACACAACTTCAACAATCTTCGCTAAAATATAATAAACTGAAGCAAACTGACTAGTTTTACTTTTGCTAACCATTTCCTGTCTCAACACATTAAAACTTGAATGATACAAAGCATCTCCTAGAGCATTCATAAGCCCTGCAACCACCAAAAGTTTTGCTAAATCTTTACCAAAGAATATAAAAAATACAACCAATATTGTCTTTACTAATATGCCAATTTTATACATAATGACACGATTAGTTCTCTCAACAATTTTACTAAATGGAATATATAAAAGAGCATACCCTACATAATAAGCAATATTGAATATTGAAACATTAAACAAATAATCATAGGTGTTACCATTAAAACTATAAATATAAGCAATCAGAAAAGTTGTTACAAAAAGATTGGTTATCGAATTAAGAGTATGAGTTGTCAACAAACAACTATAAGCCCCATTCTTTTTTCTTTCGTGTTCTAGATTATACTGAAAAGCCACAGCAACTCCTTATTTTAAAGCAATAATAAACTAAATATAACATAAAGAATTATGTTTGTCAAAAAGAATAAAAACAACCCAAATCGAAAGTACGATTTAGGTTGCGATTGGCGGAGTTGGAGAGATTCGGAGCCGAGCGATAGCGAACGCCCTCGTATGAAATACGAGTACACTGAAAGAGTGAGAATCTCTAACTCAAGTTCATAAAATTAGCGGAGTGTGTGTAATGTAAAACGAATTTAGTTATGATATTTTTAATAATCTTTAAAATTTATGACTATTTGAGTTTTTATGCACATATTGTTAGTTATTTTACTTTATCAAGAATAAAGATGTATTACAATATAAATATTCACCTTTAAAAATTGTTTGTCATTTATTGACTAAAGTACAAAAATTATTTGTATATCTTTAGGTATGTCACAATTAGTTTTGTTGATTATTGACCACTCTTCTTCTGTTCCATGAAACAATATTTTTTCTAATTTATCACAATAACTGAAAGTATATGAACCAATATATTCAACACTATTAGGAATTGATATTGATTTTAAATTAATACATTTCCAAAAAGCATATGCTTCTATTCTCAAAATGTCAGAAGGAAGTTCTATATGTGTTAAATTTTCACATTCAGAAAATGCTGCATACTCAATTGTTTCAATGTTTTTAGGTATTGTTATTGTTTCAAGGTTGCAACCTGCAAAAGCATACCTGCCTATAGTATTTACACTTGTATCACTTGGAATTATACTATTATTACATCCTAAAATTACTCTTTTTGAGGATTTTTCTATTAGGCAATTATTAATACTATAATAATATTCATTACCCTCCTCTACAGTTATTGTTTCGGCAGAGAACAACATAAACGCATCTTCGTATATATATTTAATATCTTTAGGTATTATTAAGTTCTTTATGGAACCATAATTAAATGCTGCAATGAAAATTGATGTTACGCTTCCATCATTAGGAATTACACTTTCTTGACAACCTACCAATAACATTTTTGATGTTGTATCTATTAAACAATTATTGATACTTTTGTATTTTTGGTTTGGCCCCTCGTTAACAATTATGCTCTTTAACGATTTACAATACATAAATGTCCCGAATAATTCGCTAGTAACACTATTTGCTATTACAACATTCATTAGTTGAGAGCACCTAAAAAAAGCACTGCCTCCAACATATTGGACTCCTTCTGGTATGGTTATATTTGTTAATCCTGTATCTCTAAATGAAGAATCGCCAATTTTCGTGATTGTGTTAGGAATAATAATATTGGTTAAACCTGAACAAAAGGAGAATGCATAATCTCCTATAATGTTTACACCAGAATTATTCGGAATTATACTGTTTTTACAGCCACGTATTAAAGTTTTAGTTTCTCTTTCTATTATACAATTGTTAATGCTAAGATAGTTCGTATTATTTTTATCAATATTAATAATTTCAAGTCCTTGAAAACAATAAAATGAATATGGGGATATACTTAAGACACTTGAAGGTATATGGATGGTTTTTATGTTATAATTATCATCAAAATTAGTCATATTTATTTCTGTTATTCCTTCAGGAATCTTTATATAACTTAAAGTTCTTCCATAATTTGTTAATCCGGTTAACGTTGTATCGGTTATTTGAAAAATGCTGTTCCATTTGGCAAATAAAGTTAAATTAGTTGAAGGCATAGTTGTAAAAACATATGGATTCATAAAAGTATCATTGTCTGTATACCAGCCAACAAACTCAAAACCTTCTTTTTCTGGAATGACAGGAGCTGTTAAGTAAGAATTGTAATTTTGAGTTATGGAGTTAACAGCGCTTCCGCCATTTGTATCAAATGTTATAGTATACTGTTTAATCTCGAACTTGGCATAAACTTTTATTTTTTCGTTTATTTCCTTATTCAACCATTCATCTACATTTAGTTTGTTTTTGAAATCTTTATCAGTATACCAACCAACAAAAGAATAACCAGTTTTTGTGGGGTCTTCTGGTAATTTAATTGTTTCGTTACCTTCTGTACTAAATTTTGAGTATTCATTTTCTTCAATATAAAATATTATTTCAGAAGTTTGTTTACAAGCTTCTAAAAATATAGAGCAAGTAATAAGAAACAATATAATTAAAAAGCAATTAATAAATTTTTTCATGATACTACTCCTTTAAATCTTAATAAGTATATAATAAAACATTATTGTTGTCAATAAATTTGGCACTCAGGCGTGTGCTTGTCTTGATACAAGTGGTATTGCTACACAAAAGAAAAAACAAGCCTAAATTAAAAGACTTGTTTTTCTTTTCTTTATAATATTCCTTCTCGTACCAAGCACCTTTCACGACATAAAGTAGCCACTAATTATTTTTAATATTAGACGTACCATAAATAGACAAATTAGGCATCTCTAATAAAATACCATATTTATTAAAAGGAAAATTATAAGGATATTGTATGTGAGTTATTGGATTAATATTAGAAGAAATGTCAAAAGAGAATGTGATATTATCATTAATATTGTTTGTAGTCAAATCAAACAAATCACACATATTATAATTGTTTTTTTCTATATTTGCCCATTCATCATTTAGACCTTTTAAAGAAGTTGTTAACATAAAGGCAAATGGATAGAAATATAAACAACTTGTTATTCCTGTATAATCATTAGTAAGTGGAATTAAATTTCTAGCATAAAATATTTTGTCTTTATATGGATAATATCTTATAAATAGTTTGCTATTTGATAGTTGTTTCATATTTGTATCAAAAATATATTGTCTTAACATATTACCTATAAAATTATTTTCGATATTTGAGTTCATCGATAATAGTTTACAACAAATGGCTCGACAAAGTTTATTAATATTTATATTGACCGAAATTTTTTTATTATTTGAATTGATTTGATTTTCAACTTCTTTCATAAAATATTCTATTTCTCTATCATAATTTCCACCTAATAAATCATTGTTACATTTCTCACAAATTGTATAAAATTTTGTTCCATTTTGGAATAGTCTTGTTTTTGTTGTTGCTACATTGTTTTCGTTTAAAATATATTCTAAAACTAATTGTTGTTTGCCTTTATTCTTACAAGATTGTGGTGGAATGTGGTCAGCAGATAGTTTAGCATTTTGTAAGCATATATGACAAGTTCCAAATTGTTTATGAGACATTAAAAACTCCTTAAAATTCATATTTTACTTAATGATAACATAAAGAAAAACCTAAACCAAACAAAAAGTTCGATTTAGGTTGCGATTGGCGGAGTTGGAGAGATTCGGAGCCGAGCGATAGCGAACGCCCTCGTATGAAATACGAGTACACTGTAAGAGTGAGAATCTCTAACTCAAGTTCATAAAATTGGCGGAGTTGGAGAGATTCGAACTCTCGTGCCGATTACTCGACAAACGCATTTCGAGTGCGTCCCGGTACGACCACTTCGGTACAACTCCATATATAAAACTTGGAAATTTGATTAATATAAAACTTTTTCAAATGTCCAAGTTTTTTTTGAATTATTTTGAATAATCTTCTTCTAAAATATCTTCTAGGTTACCCATAACCATTTTGTAATAATCTAGTCCATAATTGTCTGTAGAACTAGGGTTCAAAAGAGCTTTGGATAGTTTACCACTTTTTGCCCAACTTTGCATAGAGCCTTCGCCTTGATTATATGCTACAATTAATGCACCTGTCAAAACCTCATCTCGGTAGCTAGTTGCTCCTAGATTTTTGTATGTCTGACAATCTGGTTGCAAATACCCTCTATATATTCTAGTTAAGTTAGTTATGCACATTTCCATAGCTTTAAGAGGATTATATCTATCTTCTAGAGTATACCCCTCTCCACCATACATTCGAGAATATCTATCTGCATCAGTTACAAAGTCTGGCTTTTGTTGTAATATACCCTCTGCCCTATTTGATGCGGCACAATCTCTATCTGCTCCTAGAGGCAGTCCATTAGTACTCTCTACTCTATATGAGGACTCGGTAAAGCATATTGCTGCAAGAAGTTCAGGTGTAATACAATCTGGTATACACTCGCCATTTTCTAGCAGAGACATATCTCCAGAACTTTTGTACAAAGTATTTAGTTTATCTAAACTATGCTCAGCAAGAGCTAAAACATACTCTTCTGGACAAAACAAGTATCGTTTATCTCCATAATTACCGATATAGCAGTAATCTTTATAGTCTAACAGTTCTTCTTCTGTTAAAACATCTTCATCACTTTGTGGAGTAAATATTTGCTCAAGTTTGGTTAGAGGTGTTGCGTTTGTGCCAGTAGAAGTACCTGTAGATACTGCACCAACATTAAGTTGAACATCATTAGCAACTGCATACATAACTCCTGCAAGAGAAGTTCCTAATAGTAACATAATTAGAACATTTTTAGGAGTTGGTTTATATTTCTTTTTCCTATTTGCAACCTTTCTTCGGGTGTTACGCTTTTTGACTGGAGACTTCTTTTTCGTAGTAGAAGTATTAATTGATTTTGACTTGGCAGACTGAGACTTAGAGGTTGTCCTTTTGACACCACTAGCAGACTTTCTATTATGATATTTTTCCCAATCTTGATAAGCCATTTTGTCCTACTTATTTATTAATTAAAGTCTTGTATA
Organism: Clostridia bacterium; assembly: GCA_045614835.1. GTDB lineage: Bacteria > Bacillota > Clostridia > Christensenellales > UBA1242 > UBA11490. The sequence continues at coordinate 8,053 of JAZLDP010000190.1, forward strand.
TTTCATCTTTTTTCTTGCCGGTAAGTTTAGCAATAACCTTACTAGCATCAGTTTTTGATAGTCCCATATCTAGTAGAGTTTGAAGTCTACTATCTATATCTTCATTATCTTTATTCTCGTTCTTATTTGCTCTAACAAGAACAACGAATTCTCCTTTGACAGTACCAGTGTACCCCTCTTCCAAAGTAGAGAAATTCACTTCTTCGAACTTCTTGCTAATCTCTCTAACAACACAAATTTCTCTATTACCAAGAGCCTTGTGCAAATCTTCTAAATCGTTAGAAATAGAATGAGGAGAACAATAAAAAATTAGTGTAGAATTAACATTGGACAAGTTATCTAAAAGTGTATTTTTCTTAGTATTATTATCTGGCAAGAAACCAACAAAAGTAAAAGGAGTTTCGTAGCCACTAAGCACAAAAGCATTGATAAGAGCAGATGGTCCAGAGATAACAGTATAATCTAGATTTTCCCTTTGACACATACCTACAATTACATTACCTGGGTCACTAATTCCAGGCATACCAGCATCTGAAATAATGGCTATATTCTTACCGTTTTTCAAATCATTAATTATGTCTTCACCACACTTAGTCTCGTTAAATTTGTGATAAGAAATTAGTGGTTTTGAAATATTATAATTGTCTAGTAGAACTCTACTATTTCTAGTATCTTCACAAGCAATATAGTCGACCTCTTGCAAAATTTCTATTGCTCTAAAAGTTATTTCTTTTAAGTTTCCAATCGGAGTTGCAATTAAATATAACATACTTATTTTAACGAAATTTCTATTCCGCTTTTTCCTCCTTTTTTCGCCTTTAGCATAACCACATTTGCGCCCTTTGTGCTAGGTAAAATTTTCAATATTTTTGGTTCTAGATTATACTTTCTCAGAAGAACCATCATATCCACTAATCGTTCTTCTTTGTTGATAATATAGAACTCTCCACCGAACTTAAGAAGAGCACTTGCTTCCCTTATAATCTCTTCAAGAGTAACTGTGATTTCGTGTCTTGCTATAGCAATACTTTCGTTCTCATTAAGAAGTTTGGCAGTTCCGCATTTTTTGTAAGGAGGATTACATACAACTGCATCATATACACCCATACCAATAATTTTGCTTATATTTTGTAGAGGAGCATTGATAACTTCGATATTATCTAATTTGTTATACTCGATACTTCTCCTCGACATATCTGCCATACACTCTTGAATCTCTACAAGAGTAGTACTAGAAACTTTATTCTTAGCTGAAGCAAGAATTCCAATAACACCACTACCACTGCACAAATCTACTAATTTGCCACCGCTTTTTACCTTAACAAAATTAGCAAGTGCAACAGCATCACTAGTAAAACAATATCCTTTTGCATCTTGGATTATATATAGGTTATTGAATTGCAAATCATCAAGTCTTTCGTTTTCTTTAATTAGCGTCATTTTTCTCTTGTGGTTTTTTATTGTTATTATGTTTTTTCTTTTTCTTTTTAAAATTGTTTTTGTTGTTATTATTGTTATTGTTTTGTTTGTCTTCTACTTGTTTTTCTTCTGCTGGTTTGCTTACTGGTTTTTGTTCTTTCTTAACAGGTTCTGGTTGAATTTTTGGAAGAACTTCGATTTCTCCTAAATCGTACTCAGCAACCTTGATTTCATTACCAGCATCAATCTTAACTGTTACTTTTTGTTTAAGTAGATTATTGTATACTGCAATACCAATTCCATCTTTGGTTTTTACTCTGCTATTCAGTTTAGGCATTTTAGCAGAAATATCTGCATAGAACTCGTTCTCATAAGCTAGACAGCACATTAGTCTTCCGCATATACCACTTATCTTGGTTGGGTTCAAAGATAGTCCTTGTGCCTTAGCCATTTTGATACTAACTTTATCAAAGTCATTTAAGTACTTTTTGCAACAACACTCTTTGCCACAGAAACCAATTCCACCGATAATCTTAGCTTGGTCTCTAATACCAATTTGTCTAAGTTCAATTCTTAATTTTAATTGACTAGCTAAGTCTTTAACCAAATCTCTAAAGTCTACTCTATCTTCACAAACATAGTTGATGACAACTTTAGTTCCATCAAGAGTTAGAGAAACATCTACAAGTTTCATATCAAGTTTATATTTCTCGATAAGGTCATTGGTAATCTTTGTAATTTTAGGGAATTGTTTTTCTTGTTCTTTTGCAGTTTTTAGGTCTTGCTCAGTAGCAACTCTAATAATACTCTTAACTTCTTCTTGAGGCTCGTCTTTTTTGCCCATAGGACAAACAAGTGCTAGTTCAATTCCTCTAATAGTTTCAACGACAACCTTTGTGCCATTTTCGATTTCTAAATCTGTTTCAACACCGAACACCCTTCCGCCTTCGGCAAACTTAATTCCTACTTTTGACATAAGAATTTTACCTCCAATATATCTAGCAACATCTGGTCAACAATACCATTAAGGTTGCAATTAAATTCTAATTTTACATATATTTCATTAAGTTTTGTTACTATTTTCTCAATTGCTACAGGCGAATACACTTGTGCAAGAGATGATATTTCTTGCAACCTGTCTTGCATATTAACTAGTTCCTTTGAGCCACTTACCGCAACATCTCTAAGAACCATTATCATTGTATCAATAAAGTACGAAAAATCCTTCTTTAACGCAGTTATTTGGCCACTAAACCTAATAATATCCGCACTGGTTTTCAAATGACTTAGTGTTCTGAATACTAAATCTATAATCTTGTCAGCATCAACCCCACTAGAGAGTTTGATAGCAGTTGAAATATTTCCTCCGGCTACCTTAACTAGGCTCTCGGCATTTTTGATACCAGTTGACTTAAGATACTCGATTGCCACCTGGCTATCTAACAAATTCTCTGCAATACTCTTCACTCTACTAGAAATGGTTGGAAGCACTGCGCTAGAACTTACACAAGTTAATATAAACACAACATTGTGTGGAGGCTCTTCTAAGGTCTTCAAAATTTTATTTTGGGCTTGGGTAGTTGCCTCATCAAAGTTATTAAGAATATACACTTTGTAATCACTATCCATAGGTCGTTGATAAGCATCATCAACAATAGCGTTAATATCATCAACAACTATACTTTTTTCTCTAGGAAAAATCTTCAAATCGACCATATTGCTATGTGCCACTTTGTTACAACTATTGCAACTACCACAAGGTGTATTTTCACTCAAACAAAATATTTCCTGTGCCATACATAATGCATAGTGTTCCAATACAAACCTATCCGAACACTCTAGCATATATGCGTGAGAAAGCATATCTCTACTTCTGTCTAGAGATATAATCTTATGTGCTTGAGATTGTAAGTACAAATCTATAATTTCCATACCTAATATTTTAACATAATTTTTAAAGTATGACAACTAGAGATTATGAATAACTACTGAATAAAAGTGGTTTTTCTACACAAACTACCTTTGTAAAAGGAGCAAAGTATGGAAAATCGATTAACGCTATATGACATCAAAGATAAGGTCAACAACCTCAAAGGTCAAAACATTAATCTAAAAATCAACAAAGGCAGAAACAAAATAGTCAGTCTTAGCGCTATTATTGAAAAAGTTTATCCTAGTATGTTCACAATAACACCTACAAGCATTGTCTCCCTCGATAGAAAAAGTTACTCCTATAATGATGTTTTGTGTGGAGATGTTATTTTTTGTGATGAATAAAAAAAGCACTATCAAAATTGGTAGTGTTTTTTCTATGAAATATTCTATAAAAGTTCAATCTTATAAGCAACAACACCATATTGTGCTTCATCTTGTTTGGTGTAAATTTTGTGATAATATCTTGCAACTTGTCTAGCATCTTTGTTCTCAAAACCGACACTTGCAAGGCTCAAAGTCATAGCCATATGTTCAAAAGAAGGGAACACTCTTGCATCTACAACTTTGCAAACAACTCCATCGATTAAATCTGGTTGTTTTTTAAAAATAATTGTATCTCCTACACCAATCTTCTGTCTCTTTTCATCAAGTAGGCGAACTTCATAAGTCTTCTTGCCAGATTTAACTTTATCAAACATTTCTGCATTAAGTTTCATTATAAACATATCAAATCCCCCTTGTGTAAAATTTTAATTATTACAAGTTATATACTACAAACTACCAAACTTGTCAAACAACTTTTGGCTATTTTTCAAAAGATATTCTATATTAGCCTACATATCCAGCAAGAAAATATCACACCAATAAAATTAGCAACAATACCTACAGGAATTGCGTATCGAAACTTCGAAACTTTGGTTTTGCTGAAGAATACAGCAACAATATAGAATATTGCTTCACTGCACCCGGCAACACAACAACCAGCACGAGCTAGATAACTATCCACACCATATGTTGCAAAAATATTCTCTAATACTGCAAGTGAACCACACCCTGAAAAGTTCTTGAGAATTATGAGTTGCGAAAGTTCCTTGGGTACACCAAAAAACTCAAAAAATGGGGCTACGATATCTGCAAATACCACTGCTAGTCCACTCACATTAAAAACTTCGATTGCCACAAATATTGCCACTATATAAGGAAAAGATATTAGCACAATATCAAACGAACTCTTTGCCCCCACAACAAAACTATTGTATGTATTATTTCTTTTTACTACACTATAGACTATTAGCGAAATTATAAGAACAGGCACAATATATGCACTCATACATCACTCCTTATCCTTGAATATTTTGCTACACAATTTCACGAGCAATACTCCAGCAATAGTTGTAACAGTAGTTGCTAGTAATGTTGGTACAATTATATCACTTGCACTACTACTCCCAGCAAAAACTCTAAGTCCTATAATAGTTGTGGGTATTAATTGTAGACTACTAGAATTAAGCACTGCAACCATAATCATTGATGCTGTAGCATATTTGCTACCCTTATCTAGACCAGAGATAGAATTAATTCCACTAGGTGTTGAAGCATTACCCATTCCTAGTAGATTGCTTGTTATATTGATAGCGACTTGGCTCTCGGTATACTTGTCCGTTTTCCCTATCAGAAAGCGGATTAAAGGACTAAACAATT
>JAZLDP010000191.1:0-21063 GCA_045614835.1 Clostridia bacterium
TAGCAACTTTTTCTTTGTTACTAAGTGAGAATTCAAATTCGCTATATCCTGTCTCTCCCAGAACTTTAGTTGTTACTTTGTTTGCATTTTCTTTTAGTAAAGTCTTTACCTCAGTTTCAAGTTCTGTAGGAAGGATAACAAGTGAACCACTAAGAGCGCCTAACTTAATATCTGTATTAATTCTTCTAATAGTTTCGAAAATGCTTACAATGCTTAGCTCATTGAATAATTCTGTAGTACCAATCTTGGTTAGTTCTTTTTTTCTAATAAAGTCTGTTAAAACTAATAATCTTAAATTATCTTTTAGATTATCGAATTCGCATTTTACGATTTTCGTAATACTTTCCATTTTGCCCATTGATTTTAGCAGACTATTTTCTAGTTTTGAGTTGTTTACAATAGATACTTTATTCTTTTCGATTAATCCATATTTTTTAAGTGTGTTTGATAGAATAGTTTTATTATCTATAGTTAGTAGAATATCGCTAGAAAGCAGGAAGTTGAGTGCAGTTTCACAGGTTTCATTATCAATCTTGAATTCTATGGTCTTAACGCAATTTTTTGCTTTTTTCTCATTAAATGGTTTTTCTAGTTTTTTAAGCAATCCAAATAGTGAGGTGTAATTCTCAATATTGCTAAGAATAACTTTGTCGTTATGTTTATCTGTCTCAAAAACTTTTTCGGCTATATCATCAAACATTGTTGAGGTTTTTAATTCTTCAAAGCATTTAACAATGCTCTCTTTGTGTTTTCTAATTAAAACACTTTCTTCTTCGGTTGGATAGTTAAGATATACATAATCTTGGTGAGGACAAAGGTTCTTGGCTTTGACAAGTTCTGTTACAAATATTTCTTCATCAATTTCACCACAAACTTTTATATATCTATTCCATTCAGTAGGTGTTGCATCATAAGGTGGGGTAGCAGTAAGTGCAATAACTTTAATTTCTGGACTAAGGCCTTTCATAAAAGTTTCGAGTGCTTTTTGCCATTCATTTTGTAAGTGGTGAGCTTCATCTACACAAATAGTTTTGATACCATACTCATTAATAAGTTTGAATAAATCAATTTGAGAGTAGTCAATAGAATTACCTTCTTCATCACTACAAGCAATTTTATTAATAGAAGAGTGCATTCCTTGATAAGTAATAGAAGTAATTAATTTAACATCATTTAAGTCGTAAGAAATGTAATCTTCTACCTTGCAGTCTTTGGGTAAATACATACTCTCAAATCTATCGCCCCATTGGTAACGAATAGTGTTGGTAGGGGATAGAACAATACAAGGAGCGTTTAATCTCCTAATAAGTTCTAGACCAAGAATAGTCTTACCGCTACCAGGTGCGGCAACGATATGAATTTTATTGTTTTTTAAATATTTTTTGCTATTATCTAGCACTCTTTGTTGATAGTTTCTGAATGTTCCCTGAAACTTGATGTTCTTAAAATCTTTCATACTTTCATTATACACAATATAAATAAAAAACTCTAATTATTTAGAATATAAATTAATAAAACTAAAAAACAACCAATAAAATATTGGTTGTTTAATTTAGATAATAGAATATATGAGGCTGTATTTTATAAGTTAATTATCTTAGAATTTCCGATTGGAAGTATTGTTCTTGAAATTCGGTCAAAGCACGAATTTGCTCATCAGTGTAATTTCTGCCTTCAGCCATAACAACTAACTTATCATCATTGTCGTTAGTGCGGTGAATAATGGCAACAACTACGCCCTCAAATGTATCAAGAGGCTTGTGTTCCCCTAGTACATAAGCATCTAATTCTTCTCCATCACCAGAGATAGTATTTGGAATATATCCATAATTAACTGGATAGATAAAGTTGTGCTTAGGGTGTTTTGTTCCAAGTGGTCTATCCATTTTTACAAGGACTTTTTGTCCTAAATAATGTGTGTTATTAGACATAATAACCTCCTATATTCATATAGTATCACAAGTTAGAAGTTTTAACCAATTAATATGATACAATAAGTTAGGGATAATAATAGGTTGTTTGTTTATTTTATGTTATAATATCAAAAAAGAAAAGGTGATATAGTGAATAAGTTTTATAATAAAAGTGAATTGGGTTTTGCGATATTTTGGATAGTTGTTTATATTTTACTTGCAAGTATTGCCGATAGTGTATCTTTGACAATAGGTGTAGAGAAGTGTATAACTAGTATTACACTAGTTGCTATGAGTGTATTTATATTATTATGGATAATTCGCAATAATCATATCAACAAATATGGATTATGCAAACCTAAGCATAATTCTAAATATTATCTGTATTATATTCCACTTATTGTAATGATATCTATTAATCTATGGCTAGGATTTGCTTTAAACTATTCTATAATAGAAACTGTATTATTTATTATATCAATGTTATGTGTTGGTTTCTTGGAAGAAATAATTTTTAGAGGTTTTTTGTTTAAAGCTATGGCTAAAGACAATTTGTTATCTGCAATTATAGTGTCTAGTGTAACTTTTGGAATTGGTCATATAATTAATTTGTTTAGTGGTGGCGGAGAGAGTTTAGTTGCTAGTATTTGCCAAGTGTTTTATGCTATGGCGGCAGGATTTTTATTCGTTGTAATATTCTATCGTGGTGGAAGTTTAATTCCTTGCATAATAACTCATAGCCTTTTCAATGCTTTGTCTTGCTTTATGAATTATGCAAGATTAACCCCTCAAATAGATATTATTATAAGTATAGTATTAATTGTTTTGAATGTAGGGTATGCACTTGTTTTATTAAAGATATTGCCTAAAGAAAATATAGACAATGCTGAAGAAGATAAAGCACATATTAATAACAATATGGTTGAATAATAGAAACTAAAAAGACGAACTGATTAAGTTCGTCTTTTTGTTATTCTTGTTCTTTACCGCAAATTTTGCAGAAATTAGAGTTTTTGTCAATTGCACAACCGCAGTCAATACAATATTTTACAGGTTTTTTGCCTTCATTAGTTTCTACAGTATTTTGTTCAAGAGTTTCAATTACAATGTCTTTGATGGCTTGAGCAATTTCCTCTGGTTCAGCTTGAACAGGCTCTTGAGGGTCAAGTTCAGGTTCTTCTTGTTGTACATAAGCGTTGTATTTCTGAGCTTCTTTTCTTGCTTTCTTTCTTTCGATATCTGGTCTAAAACCATCAGCCAAACAAGGAATAGAAATTATTGCGCTAATAGCAAATGAATATAGTCCAATAGCAAAAGTAACGCCTAAAGTCTGTATGCCAATTATAATATTGATAAGACCGTATATACCTACACCTACGAATAAAAATCCAATTATTTTAAGTAGTAATGGCTTCATTGGTTTTCTGCTCATATATTAACTCCTAATTATATGTCTAATTGTTGTAACCTTTTGTCTTTATAGTTTTTGATTACAAATCTTGTATTTTCTTTTAGTTCTTTGTAGTGGTGTTTATTGAAGTTGTGTATTAAAGCACAACACTCAATTCCTTCTTTTCTTGCGTTTAAAATTGCTTCGAAACTATCTTCAAAGAGAAATACTTCTTCAGCGTTTAAGTTTAAATGTTTTAGTAATAATTTAAAAAATTTAGGATTGTTCTTTCCAACTTTAAGTGTGTTTTCTGAATGAATTTCATCAAATATATCTAAATCAAAGTGGGGAAGAACCTTTTTTATAAGTTCGATATTTGTTGCAGTTGCAAGAATTATTTTCTTGCCTTCAGATTTAAGTCTAGATAGGAATTCTTTAGCACCTGCAATTAACTTGATTTTATTAACATAGTTATTATACATCAAATCGTTCCAACAATCAAATACTTCTTTGGTAGAAAGTTGAAGACCTGTAAGTTGTAGGAATATTTCAGCGATTTCTTTGTTGCATTTGCCTTGTCTAAGTCTAACAAACTCTTTTTCTGGTTTTTTACCGTACTTTATGAAAGTTGTTTTGTTCATTTCAAAATACCAGTATTTTAGCGAATTAACAAGAGTGTTATCGAAATCAAATATAATTGCTTTTTAGTCATTTGTAGTTTGGTTACCTTTATGAATTTTTGTTAAATTATAGTTGAATTAATTTAAAAAATAAAACCTAAATCGAGTTGTTCGATTTAGGTTTTTATTTGGCGGAGAGTTAGGGATTCGAACCCCAGGATGCTCTCACATCAACGGTTTTCAAGACCGCCGCTTTCGACCGCTCAGCCAACTCTCCATATAAAATATTATATTTTCCTTAGAAAACAAAAATATTATATATTATTTTTTATATAATTGCAAGTGTTTTTTAAGAAATTAATATTAATTTTTAACAATTATTTTTAGGGGTAGTGAGTTAATATGTTTTTGTTTTATGTGGGCAAATAAAAACACACAAATTTTGTCTTAATTTATTATTAACCAAAATATTGTGTGTTTGAGATTTTACTATTAGAGTGATTTAATTATTTGATATTTTTTATTTGTTCCCAACTGAACTCGTTTCTTCCGAAGTGTCCATAACAAGCAGTCTCTTTGAACTTTGGTTTTAATAGGTCTAATTCTTCAATCATATTTCTAGGTGAGAAATTAAAATTATTCTCAACAAATTCATAAATTTCAGATAATTTAACCTTTTCTGTGCCGAAAGTATCAATGTATAGTGATGTAGGTTTTGATAGTCCAATTCCATAAGAAACTTGCAATTCGCATCTGTCTGCTAGATTATGTGCAACGATATTCTTAGCAACATATCTTGCATAATATGCTCCACTTCTATCTACTTTAGTTGCGTTTTTAGAACTGAAACAACCGCCTCCAACTCTTCCAACTCCGCCATAAGTATCAACAACAATTTTTCTACCTACGCAACCGCTATCTCCATATGCTCCCCAAATTGTAAATCTTCCACTTGGATTAATGATAAACTTAGCATCTTCTTTAGAAATGTTATAGCTGTTGATTACTGGAAGTATAACTTCGTTTAACATAGTGTTTTCAATTTCTTGATTGGTAATTTCAGAATTATGTGAAACCGATAGAAGTATAGTGTGGATTCGAGTAGGGTAATCATTAGTATACTCAATAGATACTTGACATTTTGCATCAGCGAAGTAAGTGTCTTTATTTTGTAATCTATAGTCCTCATATTTTCTCATAATTTTGTGAGCAAGAAGAATTGGCATAGGCATATATTCATCAGTCTCGTTAGATGCATAGCCATACATCATGCCTTGGTCATTAGCACCAGTATCTTCTTTTACAACTGCTTGATTAATGTCTGGACTTTGACGGCTAATTTGTTTGATAATTTCGAACTCATCTTTGTATCCAACATATTTTAGAACATCTCTTGCAATTTGGTCGTAATCGATAATTGCATTTGTTGTAGCTTCGCCATATACAAATAATTTATTATCTTTAATAGCACATTCGACAGCCATCATAGAATTAGGGTCTTGTCTTAGCGCTTCATCTAAAAACGCATCTGCAATTACATCACAGGTTTTGTCTGGGTGTCCGATATTAACTGATTCGCTTGTAATAATTTTTTTCATTTGTTTTTCTCCTAATAATTCTCTAAATTTATATCGTTTAGGGCTGTTACTAGCCTTAATATACCAACAATAAGCAGAAACATAAGATAATTGCAATTGCTTGTTTATTGATATGTAATACCAAAATTTATCTTCGTTTGGATTAATTGATTTTGCTTTTCCCCAAGTGCAACCATTACTCTTAGCATATTGCAAAAATAGTGAGAAGTCTTCTTTGTTAATATCAATCCAAATTTTTTCTTGGTATTCTAAATAATCTTTTAAACTTTTCATATATAACTCCTAAAATGTAAAAATATATTTTGCTCCACAAAAAGTTATATACGAAAAAAATCCCATCGTTACCGATAGGACACATAGAACAATATTTATTCCCATCGGTCAGCCTTTAGCACCTTAACAATTTGTCAGGTTGCTGTGTGGTCATAGGGGCAGTCCCTCGCACACTCTTTATGGATATACATATCTTAATTGATAGCAAAACTTTTGTCAATAGAAATTTAATAAATTTTTTATTTTTTGTTTTATATGGATTTTTAGATGATGAATTAGGTGTTATGCAAAGTATTAAATAATGGCTATTTGTAGGTGTAAAAATTACTTTGCATAGTAGTTAGTAGGGCGGTGGTGAGACGGCCAAATAATTGAATTGTATCTGATATATTTGTATGAAATATGTATTAATGTTATAAAAATATAACTGTATTTTTCGTGTTTTTACTTAGTAAAAAACTTTAAATCTTGTAATATTAATTTCAAAAACAGTATTGAAATATATATATTTACTATGCTATAATTTAAGTAATAAAGATAAAGGGGGGAATGGGAAATGAAACAAAGACAACCAAGAAAAAGACAAGTTGGTATGATTGTTATGAAAAAGGGAACATACTATTTTCAGAACAGAAAAGGTGACTTGTTTGAAATAGCACAAAACAAAGAAACTATTGAAATGTATAGGAATAATAGAATTCTTATTTGTGAACTTTCTCCAAATTTGAGAGAAGGTAGTTATTTTGCGTCCATTAGTAGTGTTATGGAAAGTGATGGCAAAGACCCAATTCCTGAAGGTAAAGCTATTGTTTCTGCATATGGTATTGAGAAAGAAACTCCTGCTGAGGTTAGACAAGAAACTAGAGCTATTCCTAAAATTGTTACAGCTAAAGAGTGGAAAGGCTGGGCAGATTTAAGAGATGTTCCGTTTGTTACTATTGACCCTGATAGTGCTAAGGACTTTGATGATGCTGTATATGCTGAACTTAATTCTGATGGCACATATACTCTTAAAGTTGCAATTGCTAATGTTGCTAAATATATTTCAAAAGATAGTGCATTATTTGAACACGCACAAGATTTGGGTAATAGTTCGTATCTTGGAGATACTTGTTATCCAATGCTACCTGAAGAACTATCTAATGGCATTTGTTCTTTGAACGAAAAAGTTGACAGAATGGTTATGTGTACCACTTGTAGAATTGCTCCAAGTGGAGAAATTCTTGAATACAAAATTGAACCTGCTGTAATTAATAGTAATCATAGACTTACTTACAAAGAGGCAGATTATATTCACTTTGGTCAAAATGCGCAAGGGGATACTCAAGATCATAGCGGTATTGTTGCTAAAACTATTGATGTCAAAGCATCTCTAGGTGATTTGTATGATGTTGCCCAAATTCTTAAAAGAGCTCGTATGAGAAGAGGTTCTTTTGATATTAATAGTAATGCTTTGCAATTTAGACTAGATGCATCTAAGACTAGGGTTGAGGCATTTGAAAGAGAGCATCAAGAAGAATTCACTTCAGTTATCGAAGAAACTGCAGTTATTACTAATGAAATTTGGGGTGAAGTTGCCAAAAATCTAGGAATTGAATTCTCTTTCAGAAACCATAAACAAATCGAACCAGAAAAATTATCTACTATTAAAGGTAAATTAAGACCTTTTGGTATTAAAATTAACAATTCTGCTAGTAGCAAGACCTTGCAATCAATTCTTAATTTTGTTAAAGGTAAGAGAATTGAGGAATATGTAACTTCAACTATTCTTAAGGCTATGGAGTCTGCATATTATGATAGTGAGAATGTAGGACACGCTGGACTTGGAATTATTTCAAGAGATAATAGTGAGCATATAAGAGTTCTTCAAGATAGCAGTTTACAAGAAGAAAGATTGGAGAGTGCTAGAAGAAGATATTTTATGCAAACTGGTAGTGTAAATGGTCTTGCGTTTGAGGGGGATATTTCTCATTCTGCATACGGACACACAACTTCTCCTATTAGAAGAGGATCAGATCTCATTAATCAAATGCAATTCTTGAGTGTAATTACTGAAGGTAAACAATTATTCACAGGCAAAGAAATTGCTGAAAGATGTGCTCGACTTAGCTTTACTGAGAGGAATTCTGCCGCTGCAGAAAGTGAATATAATACAATGTTAGCTGCTCTTTGGGCTTCTAATAATATTGGAAAAATGTTCAGGGACTGTACTGTTGTTGATATGGGTAAGTATGATGTCGATATCTTAACTCCAGAAGGATTTAGATTGAAAGTTCCTTATTCTGAAAATGGATTTAATAAACAATATACTAAAGTTGGACAAAGAGTAGATGCTGTTTCTATTGACGAAGTTTCTACATATCCTGCTAAGGTAATTGGTTGTAAGGGTAGAAAAATGTATCACGACAAGGGTGATGAACTCGAGTTTTGTTAGATTTTGTCGAAAAAATAATTATTTTGTCATATTGAAAAGCGATTTACAAATTTTTTAATTTTAGGTATACTAAGTTTGTAATATAAAAATTTTATTAATTTTGTACAAATTTTAAAAGGACCATTATGAATTACAACTTAGAATACATAGAAAAACTTAGAATTCACGAACTTAGAGATTATGCAAGGAAGTTAGGTGTTAGTAGTCCTACAACTATGAAAAAAGAGGAATTGCTTTCTAATATTCTTGAAATAGTTTCTAGCAAAGGTTTGCAAAATACCAATAATAACGAAAAAGAAGGTCTTGATTTTTTTGCACTACTAACTGCAGAGAATTCTTCAATTTTATCTGATTTGCTTGATGGTAATAAGAAAAGTAAAAGTGCTATGCTTATTAAAAAGGGTGCAAATGCTGATAATGGTATTTTAGATACCAATAATATGGAGCCTTTTACTTATTCATTAAGTCAAAATTCTGCAGAATATAGTAGTGATGATGTTGTTTCGCTTTGTGGTTATGTGGATATTCATACTAACGGATATGGAATTCTTAGATGTGATGGATTTGTTCCTAATGATAGTGATGCATTCTTTACTTCTGCTTTGGTTAAGAAAAATAACCTTAAAAAAGGTATGTTTATTGCAGGTAATGCAAAGTATGTGATTGAAGGTAAACCTAGAGTATTGTATGAAATTACAGAAATTCAAGATAAATCAGCTCACAAAAATTCAGAAAACTTTGATGATTTTGTTATAAATGGTTTGGGTGAAGAATTATATTTAGACAAACATAATTTGAAGATTAAGTTAGGCGAAAGACAATATATCAGTTCTGCCTCTCTTAATGAATTAGTAACGCTAGGTTATGATATAGTTGAAGAAAATTCTTCTTATGTAAAATTAATTAATTTAAAATCTAAACCAGAAGATAACTATAAATCAGATGGTAAATTAGAAATCATTAATGTTCCTTTTAGTAAAACCGAAATAGAAGTAATTAATACTGTCGATTTAGTTTTGGAAAGAGTGAAGAGGGAATATGAGTTAGGCAAGTCTAATGTCGTGATTGTTTATAATTTCTGCGAATTAATTAGGCTAATTAATAGTGCTTATGAAGGCTGTTATGATTTCACGAAGTTTAACGCAAAGACAATTAATAAAATTTATAATATCCTATATACTGCTAGACACTTCCAAAAGGAGAATAGTTGTACAATAGTTTGTGTTGACAAAAATGGTGTAACTAGAGATATGCAGTCAATTATGGAATTAGAATTTTTACCTTTATTTAATAAAATTAATGATACTGTTTTAGCAAAATAGTTGCTAAATTTAATAGTATGCAAAATATAAAAAATCCCCAATATTTTGGGGATTTTTTCTTGTTTGAATAGCAGTGAAGGTTTATCTGTATCTGCCCTTTCTTCTCAAGAATAAGAACAATACAGCAACTACGACAGCAGCAATTGCAAAACCGATAATGATAAATTTGGTGATGCCGTTCATTGGTTCAGCTTTGGTGAACTTGTAAGAACCAACTAGTTTGCCATCTTCAGAATAAATCTTTAACCAGTGTTCGCCTCTGTCAGAGATAGTGATAGTGTCAACGAATGAAATGCTTTCGCTGTTGATATCTACAATCTTTTCTCCATCAAGAGTGATATAACCTTTACCAATTTGAGTATAAATTAGACCAGGATTATAGTTAATTGTAATTGTGTCTTTTGTGCTAGTACCAGGGTCGATACTTGAAATGATTACAGGTGCTTGATTATTAATCCATACACTGAAATCAAATGTTCTATAACTTTCGCTTACTTCTTCATAATACTTAAGTGTAACTTTGAAAATACTATTACCTTGTTCTTCGTGAGATAGCCATAGAAGTACATTTGTGTCTGTAGTTGAAGATACAGAGTATGTATTTGTTATGTCTGACTCTTGACCGTTAATAGATTTAATAAGCTTCTCGATAGTGAAGTTAGTTCCTTTAGAGATGCTGAAACTTCTAGTTGCAATTTCGATATCAACAATTACACAGTTGAAGGTAGAAGTTACTTGAGTTGAGGTTCCATCAAGTAATTGTGTTGTTGCTGACATAACGATATT
This sequence comes from Clostridia bacterium, assembly GCA_045614835.1. Lineage (GTDB taxonomy): Bacteria > Bacillota > Clostridia > Christensenellales > UBA1242 > UBA11490. Next base: position 10,337 of record JAZLDP010000191.1, read on the forward strand.
GTAATATCCAGCTTCGGTTAAAGTGAACTCGCCATTATTATTAGACATATTAGTTGCTTGTCCGTTTCTAGTAATAATAATGTTAAGTGTTCTATCATCATATAGTGGGTTGTTATTAGCAAAAGTGAATTCTCCAAGTTCGAATACAATGCTAATATCAACTGCATCATTAAATACTTGGTTGTTAATTGGATTTTCGCCATTAACCTTGAATAGTATTTCGTTAATTAAGTAAATTTGCAATTTTCTTGAACCATTGAATAAGTTGTTTCTACCAGCTAAATCTCTAACAATGAATTCGTGAAGACCAACTTCAGTAATATTAAGTGATAGGTAAGTGTCAACAGTTAAACTTGAAGAAACTTCGAATGCTAATGTTTCTGCAAATTCTCCGTTGTAATATCTATCAATATATATTGTATCACCAAATGGAACATAGAAACCTGTTTCATCGGCAAAATCAAATCTTAGGAATACGCTTTCAGAAGTGCTTGTAATTGGTAGACCCATCTCCATTAAGTTAATATCAGTAGCGCCTGAATTATAAACTTTAGTTTCAGCAAGTTTAGTATTAGTTCTGTCAACGAATACTACTTGGATAAATCTATAGATATAAGCATCTCCAACTTTTGTATCAGAGTAAATTTGGTATTTTACATAAGGATATGAATAAGAACTATATTCAATAAATCCAATTTCGTATACTTCAGTTTTAATACTTAAGTTACTATTAACTCTTACATCAATGTAGTAGTTAGCATTAACATTTGTAACAAAGTCTGTTGATAGTGTTTCGCTTCCCATATATTCTTGGAAGTTCTCCATATTGATTAGTTCGCCACTAGTTGCATCTTTGTAACTGAAGTAATCATCTGTGATAAAGTATGTAAATAATACTTTAGTCTCAGTTTCAAGTTCTTCAGTAGAAATCATAGAAGAAGGTGTAAGTTTGGTTTCTGTACTTTGTTGACTGTTAACGCCGTATACAGCATACATTGAAATTTCGCCTTCGCCTCTTGAGAATGAAATAGCTTTGCTCATCATTCCTAAGTCATTAATTACATAAGCAGAATATTCACCTGGTTGTGTAATTAGGGCTCCTGATTGAACTTGAGTTGTTTGAGTTTTGATAGTTCCTTTGTCACTATAAGTTCTAGTTAGGATAATTCTTGCATTTAGATTTAATCTATCGTTAGTTGCAATACTACTTGGCCAAGCAGTAACAATATTGAAGTCTTCTGTTAAGTTCAAGTGTTCGCTTGTGTCAAGTGTATTTCCGCTAGTGTTCTTAATAGTAACATTAGGAATACCTGTGTATAATGCAATCTTCTTGTTATATGCGAAGATATCGCTACTATTTTCTTCCATTCCCCAAGTATAGTTACTTACTGTACTTGCAAGAATTGTTTTGATTTGATACTGAGCTAGGGTGGTGATACCTTTTTCAGTAGATGCATCTTTAACGCCTGAGAAAGTAATAGTTGTGATATTACCAGAGGTAATTACATTAAGTCCATAAGTTTTCAAATATTCATCAGTATAAGTAATTCCACTATTGAAAATTACATAATTTTGATTATCTGTAATATGTTGATATTCGCCATCAGCAAATTCACTAGGAATTTTACCTACGAATTTAATATAAACATTGTATACGCTACTATCGTAAGTGTAAGTGATATCTTCTGCTGAATAGGTGTATCCATCAGATAGTGTGGCGTACTTGCCTTGGTAAGATAGGCTACCACCTGTTTGAGAGGAACTAATTCCATATTCGTAGAAGTGTTCAGTTGTTCTATTGAAGTTGTCGGTGAATACGAATTTATAAATACCGCGGTTGAAGAAGTACTCGTTAGGTTTCTTTAGTTCTTCTTCAGACTTGTCGAATATTTGAGGTCTAGAACTATTGTCTGAGTTAATTTGTGTCCAGATTTTGTTGAATTTGTATACCTTGATGTCTGTTAGATATGTTGAACCTTTTTGACCTTCTAGGTACATTCCAAATTGAGTAGAGTAGTTCTTGAAGATTGGTGTCAAAGTACTACCTGCAACTACATAATCAATTTCGTAGTTATATAGTTCAAGTGTATCTTTCATTACAATACCTAGTCTATCAATAACTTCGATATATACATTGTAACCATATTCAGAATAATATTCATCTTCTTTGTTATTAATTCTATCATAGTAGTAATCAAGAACATAGTTGATGGCATCAATGTATTTATCAGTATTTGCATAACCATCTTTATCTTTCTTATCAATAGTTTCTGAATAAAGGGTTGTGCCAAGAGTTCTATTAAGTGCTACAACAGTTAATTTGTTAGGGTCAAGTACTACTTCAATATTATGATTAACAGCACCTGATTTGTTGGTTGAAGCAACAATATTAATTGTTGTTTTTAGGAAATTGTCTTTAGTTTGAATAGTTGCAAACTTAAGTTCCATACCACTAGATTTTGTATATGGGGTGTTGCCATATAGGATAGAAACTCTTTGTAAAGAAGATGCGCTACTATTTGTTTGGTAAGTATAAACAATCTTGTTAGCTGTTTCTTGTGGTACATAAACAGCATATACTCTATAGTTACCTGCTTCATCTTCTTCGATAATTTCGTAGTAAGAATTCTCTTCTAATATCTTTTGCTCTTTTAAGAAGTGAGCGCTAATACCATTATCAGTTAGTGAGTCTAGAGTGAATTGAATCTTGTAGTAACTACCTTCGTTCATTGAAAGTTTTGATAATGAACTACTTGTAATCGTTGTTGCGGTATTAGGAGTGAATTGAGGGTGTCCTTGCAAGTAAGTTGCATTGTAGTATGCTTTGTAATCATCAGGAGTTACTGAGAATTTGTAATTGTCTTTGTTAACTTTTCTGATATAGAAAGCATTATTGTTATCAAGTGTAGAAACGCTTTCAAATACGAAACTAGTATTTTCTCTAGTATCTAAAGAGAAGAAGTATTTCTCTAAATCACTTCTTTCAAAGTCTTGAGCAGTGTCTAGGTTGAAATTATATGCTTTCTTGTAACTTTCGAATATTGATTCGTAGTTAGAACCTAAATCAATATTTGTTTTATTAGAATTATATACATATTTATCTAAACTCATAAGTTTAGTTAAGTTGTACATTGGTTTAATTCTATCAACTTCGATTTCAAAAGTTGTTTTGAAGAAAGATACTTTGTTTGCATTGTTGTCTTGACCAATGTAATCATTAGCATTACCAACATATTGAAGTTGAACATAATATTTTTCTTCATCTGGGTTGCCTGGATTGTCTGAAGATTTGTTTTTATCTAACAATCTATATTGTAAGAATTCATCTTCATCAGTACCTTTATCAATGATATCATCTAAGTTATTATCGAAGATAATGATTGCATAATAGGTTGTATCTCCAATGACAGTTTTTTGACAAGCATTGAATTGTCTGTCTTTTGATACTAAAGCAGTGTTTTGATAATTGCCACCAACTTTATTAAAAATTAAGTTCTCAGTAGCAATTCCGCCCTTATAAATTTTAATATTATCAGGGTCGATTTGAGCTTTGTACTCATCATTAGTTATAGCAAATGTGAAAATCATAGTTTCATTGTTTGTGCTATAAAGTTGTACATAACTTCCGTCCATAGAACTAGAAGTAAACTTTGCACTATCAGAAAGTAAATCTAATTGACCTTCTTCTAAGTATTTAAGAATATTGTAATTACCATCTTTAGTAGGAATACTTGGAATATTTAGAGGATTATCACTATCAGATTTGTTTTCATCATAGTTATGTCTGCCGTAATATTTACCATAGAATTCTCCGTCTGGAGCAGTGTGAGAAATATCGAAAGTGATATTCAAATTATTTGGTAAATAGTTAGCATTGTTAATTGTGCCATCAGCATTGAAAGTAGTGTAACCAGCTAAGTCATTGATGTTAATCTCATAAGAATTTGAAGCAGTGTCTAGGTAGAAATCAAAATTATTTGTTCTAATAGTTTCTTGCTCATTATTCTCGTTGGTAATAGTTTGTTTACCGGCATTCTTTAAGAATTCTTTTAGACCAGCATCTGAGAAATATCCATCAGTTTCATCAATAATTACTGATGCACCAACATTTAATTGAAGTTCAATTTTGTAATTGTCTTCGAAATATCTTTGGTTGAATAGTGTATTATTCAAATATGAAGTAATCTTAGTCTTATCATCAGCAGAGATTGAAGTATTCTTATTGTCGTTAACGAAGTTAAGAACTCTATCTCTATAATTGCCAATTGAAGAATTGAAATTATATTTGTCATAAGTCATTCTAAATTCTACTTGAATTTTGTTGGTGTCGAATAAGTTATGGCTATTATAATCTGCATTACTTGTCTTGCTTGTTGCGTTTGCTTTTTGGTTATTTTGTATTGATGAAGCAGTTATGTCTTTTTTGTAATCATCCTTTGAGTAATTATTACCAAGTGTGAATTCGATATCTTTACCTACATTGTATAGGGAAGATGCAACGCTTTCTCCAGCAGAGATATTAATAATACCGCTTCTATCTACATAGTAAACTCTATAAATAATTCTCTTGTCTGTGCCTAAAGTTGCTTTATCAATGTTTTTGTCTGTATAAGTTCTTTTGAAAATATATAGACCTTCTTCAGTAACAATTTTTTCTTTAACTGTATCAGTAGTTGTATTAAGTGCTAAACTGAACTTTCTACTTTCATCACCGGTTCTGAATTGAGAACCAGCACTATAAACATCTTTAGGGTCGCCATTAGTTTCAGAAACAATAGCATTACCTTCAAGTGAATATGGATAACTATATCTTGGATATTCGTTACCATCTTCATCAGTTAATTGGATTTTAACGGTCTTTTCTGTGCCTGTTTTAGTTAAAGTAATATTAACATAAGTTGCTAGACTGTCATTAGCTTTCTCTAGAAGTACAGTCTTGATAGTGTAGTCATTGTAAATGCTAGTATCATAAGCATAGTGTTTGTAAGTTACATCATAAGCAGGAATTTTATTGTTTTCTGTTGCAACAATAGAACTAATGAACATTTTTGATGCAGAAACACTTTCTGTAGTTCCTTGAATTGCTTGAGCATTAGCTAATTTGTCTGAATAGTCAAATATACCATAAGCCATAGTCTGTGTCTTATCTAGGTTCATCCAGATTAGACCAGAAGTTTTGTTATTTAATTCATCTCTAACGCTATAGATAAATTTACCTTCGCCAACTGCACCGGTGATAGTGTTGGTGATATTGTTATCCTTGTCGATATAGTAAGTGATTGTAACATATCTAATAACATCTTTGTTGTTATAATCTTTAATCTTTTGAGATTTGTAACCGCTAGGAGCTACTTCATAAATAACTTTCTTAATGTTTCCTTCGCCATCATAAACAACAGAACCATCGTTATTGTACTCAGGTATTATAATTCTATTATAATCGTAAACTGGTTCTACAGGATTGCCATTATCATCTTTTGTGAATTCTTGGTATACAATTGAACCATCATCATTATAAACCATTGGTACTAATAAATTAGAACCTGAATACTCTGTGCCAATGAATTTACCTTCGCTATCTTTTGTGTATTCATTAATTACAAATGGTAGTGTAGGGAAGAAGTAATAATCTTTAGTTTCTTTATTGGCTTCTTTTGATAAGTCTAAGTCAAAGGTATTACCATATTCGCTATCTTCAATTTTGATAGTTGTAATTGGAACTAAGATATAATAATTTTGACCAATCTTTTCAACTTTTAAGTCGTTAAAGGCATTCTTATTATTGATACTATTAATATATCTAAGTACTAATGATAATTTATTATTATCTTTATCATCTTCTTCTTTGCTGTAGTTAGTAACATTGTTGGTGCTAGTTAGTTCGAATTCTGTTTCTGCACTTACTTTGATAGCTTTGTAATCGCCCCAAATAACTCTAGTTGTGTCGTTAACAATATGAGTTTCGCCATCTGGCTTTGGAACTGTTAAGAACCTAGGTTCTGTGCCATCATAGAATACAACAAATCTTGCTTGGTTACCAGCTTCATCTTGTAATCTAAATAAATACAATTTGCTTGAGTTAGAACTAATAATGTTGTTACTTGCAATATAATTTTGGCTATATTCGTGAGTATATTCGTAAGTGTAAGGAGTACCAACTGAGATACCTTCTTTTACACCATTAACTTGATATTTGGTTGTAATACCAAATTCGTTATCTAAAGTTGTAACAATTTTGTCGTAATCAGAAGAACTGATTAATTCAATTTCATCATAATATACAAATATATCTGCTAGACTTTCTTTTCTGTTGAATCTGAAAGTGAAGTCTGAGTTAACGATTTGAGTATTTCCAAAATCGATTGATGGGTCTACTTGGAATGTTCCATCTGCATTCTTAAGTACAGACTTAATAGTTAGTCCTGCAATATCAAGTTGGTCAATTACAAATGGCTCGGTAAAGGTAGATTTACCATTAGTGCTGTAGTGAACAATTATATTATAATTACCGTTTAAGTTGTAATTAGTTGAACTATCTTTAACTTTTAGGTCGATATAATAGAAGTTCTTTAGTACACCTTCGTCATTATATCTTCTGTAAGTTGCCATATTTGAAATGCCTTTGACATAATCAGATAGGGAAGCATCATTTGAGTTTGTAACAGTAGTTGATAATTGACTTGTTGCAGTATTTCTATTTAATTCTTTGAATATTGCATTGAAGTTAAATCTTTGTGCTGCAGTGTTAGTTGTATTATAGTAGTGTTTGTCAATTTCAATGAAAATATCATTTTGGAAATAAGTAGGAATTTCCCAAGAAATTCTAACATTTTTGTTGGTGTAAGAGTTAGCATCAAGTTCGATATAATCATAATCTGCATAATCTATACTGTTTGCAAAATAGATAATTAAGTTCGCATAATTTTCTGTACCTTCAGCAAATTTTACTTCGTAACCAGGTCCGTAGTAATTATTGCTTAGAGGAATAGTCATTTCGTTAATGCTATATTCACCAGCATTAGAGGTTAAGTCGAATTTATTTTCGTTGCAATCGTATAAATTAATAGATGTAATATTAGTTTTGAAATTGGTAATTTTGGTTGTTTTTAAATTGCTATTATAGTTGGTTTTTAACCAAGCAACAATAGTTTTTGTATCAGAATAGTAGGCGAAATTACCATTTGCAGTAGATAAGTTCTCACCATTAATTGTAAGAGATAGAGTAGTGTCTGCTTTTAAATTCTCAGTATCTTTAATTTCTCTTAGATTTTCTGTTTCAAGAATTAAATTTGGAGAACTGTTATCAATTATGAAAGTGAATAATTGATAGTACACATTACCGGATTTTGCAGCAGGAAGATTGTCATATTTATAAAGTACTACAACCTCGTACAATCCATCGAATTGACAGTGAATATCTTTGGTATAAGTAGAAGTAACCATAGTTGCATTTGTTAGGTCTAGTTTGCCATCACTGTCGTATTTATATCCAGTGTATCTAAATACATAAGACATTGATTTTTTGTTGTTGCCTTTGTAATACAAAGTAGAGAAGTTGTTCCAAAGAACTGGAGTAACATCTGTTACAATGATTTCATCTTTTTTGAATAAAGTAGCAATCTCACCAGCAAAGTCAGATGCTGTCTCGTTTTCGGCGGTAGTATTCTTCTTTCTATTTTCACTTACATTGTATAGAGCTGTTACATCTGAAACATAGTTTACACCAAGTCTGCTATCAATTTGTTGAAGTTTTGCTTGGTTGCTATCAGTTGTTGTATCTGCTTTGTTGAAGTATGCGATAGAACCAAAGATATGTAATTTATCTTTACCTTGAGTAGCTTGGTCAATTTGTTTAGTAAGAATGTTTAGGATAGGGGTGTCTTCCATCATTTTGATAGTTTTGATAACTGATTTCCAAGCATCAGTATCTATTGGGAATTTAGAAGACATATTAGTTGTGTTTAAGTTGTATGTAGTAAGTGTTGAAATATTCGAAATTACACGATAACCAGATTTACCTTGAATAGTGTATTCTGTTTTTGTTACGGTAGGAGTTTCGATTAGTTCGCCAACTTTATAGGTAATTGTTACGAAATGTTCGTTATTAACAGTTTTAACACTTATTGTTCTTGGAAGGATTAAGCTACCTGTTACATTATAATCATTATCTATTGTGTCAAGTAGATATGGATGACCTTCTTCATCTGTTAAAGTATTTGTTTTTGCGTTGTATACGAAAATTTCGCCATTTAATTTAACTTTTGTGTCTACAACTTTTCCTGAAACAACAATGTTTAAGTCGCTAGTTTTTGTAGTTCCTGCAACACCAGAACCTGTAGTATTACTTGCTGAGAAGTTAACTGGTGCGGTGTAGTTAGTACTATTTGAAAGATTTAGTTTTGATTGGATAGGGCTAGGAGTTGCTTCTTCTTCTAATGCTTTAGCATTAGTGAAGTATACATTATCTGTAGCGTTAGAAACATAAGAATAAGTGATATCATATATTCCTAATTCTTCCATAGTGTAATCGTAAGTATAATCTAAGTCAATTGCTAAATTTTCATAGTCAACAACTTTAAACAATCTCATTAAGTTGCTTTGGTTTGAGAATGTATCTACTGTGATATTTCTTCTAATAGAGAATGTAATGTTTTCAATTTCTCTATAAGTAACAGGATTTTCACCCTCAGTTGTTTTTTCTACAACAACATATTCGATTGCAATATGTTCGTGGATAGGGTCTTTTAGTCTAACAACTTCATTAAGCGGTGCATCTGCAACAGATAATAAGATATCTTTCTCAAGATTTTCACCTAAGAAATAGCTCTTTGTTAGAGTATAAGTCTTAGTAGTGTTTTCTTCACCAGTAGCAGTAAGTTGATATTTTGTGTTTGAAACATCAAGAAGTGGGTTTGTATCTGCTTGAAGGGTTGAGTTGCTTAGTTGTACACCTGCTGTTAATTCTTCAACAGTCTTTGTAACTTGTGGATACGAGCCATAAGTAGCAATTCCATAGGTTGTACCATCATTTAATCTATAAGTAACAGTTTTGGCTTGAGTTGAAGGATTAGTGTTAATTCCAATAGTTTCGTATTGTGTTCTACTATCTAGGATAGAAACAACTTTGTTACTAGCGTTCTTAACTAGATAGATAGTTTTGCCTGCTTCAACTTTTGGTTCGATTTTTGTGAAATCTTCTGTTAAGAAACCAAGATTTTCATAAGTAGTTGTTTTATAAGTTGATAAGGTGTAAGTGTTATCATTATTTTCAGTTAGAATTTGTGTTAATTTGTATTCGAATTGTAAATTACCACTTTCTAAGTTATCTAGGAATACCTCATAAGTAGTAGGGTTAAAGTTATCGTTAGAGGTAATATTCTTTCTAGATAAATATAGGTGTTCAACAAGTGTTTTATCTTTGTTGTAGTGTGTTAATACAAATACTTGTTTTAGAGTGTCGGTTCCTTTGTAATAGGTAATTAGTCCTTTCTCATAATTGATACCATCAGTACCTATTGTATAAACGCCTTCTTTATAACTAGAAGTTACGTTTTCAGAAACATTATTAACGCTCTTATTATTTAATCTTGTATAAGATAAGTTGTATTTAGTAGGGTTGTATCTAATAAATGGAGATGCTGTATTGAAACTATAGTAGTATTGGTTAGTTGAGTTTGCCTCAAGGGTATTGTTTTCAATATCTGCATTATAGATAGTAGGATATTCAGAATAATCTGCACTATCAAGTAGGTAGAAAGTGTAAGTAAATTTCTCTCTTAAGTATGGGTTGTCTGGGTCAGTTGCATCTGGGTCAACCACTGGTTCTAATTTCTCATTATATCTAGTGAAGTAGAATGTGAACTCGTATTTACCTTGTTGGTTCTCAATAGTATAAGTTGGAGAGTTAGGTTGGTTCTTCTGATAAGCTTCTAGACTTCTTAAGTCAAAATATTGGTTCCAATACTCAACATATTGTTTTGTGTCCAATTGGGTTCTTTGTGTTTCATTTAACGCTAAGAAGTGTGTTTGTCCTTCAGAATATAATTTAGCCTCAATAGTTAAATCGTACAAAGGAGTTGATTTGTTATCATCAATATAAGCAGTACCGAAAGATAGGTAGAAGTTTTCAACATTGAAATCGATGTTAGCGGTGTGGTTGGTGTAGTTATTAATTAAAACATAATCGCCATCATCAATTTCGTTATAGAAGATTTCTTCTTTTTGAGTGCCTACATTCTCAAAGTAATTAACTCCATAAGGAACGAAACCATTTCTAATTCTAGTGGACAATTCAGAACTAACTGGTGAGAACACTGTTTCTGTAGAAGAAACATCTCCACTAGTTGAAGATATTGAAACATTTCCGTTAGTGTCATCTTCTACTGCGTTACCTGTGTATCCATAATATAGGTTGGTATCCGAGAATGATTTGTAATTATATTGGTAAGAATAGAAGTCATACAAGTTGTTGTCGCTATCCATACCTGTTAATTGCACTCGACTCATTCCAGTTGCCGTACGGCTACTAGTTAGGGCAGAAACAAAGTAGATATCATAATTCTCGATATCTGCTTTGGTAAGTGCTACAGCATAAGATTTAGGTGAAATAAAGCCTAAACCAATCATCATAGCAACAATTACGATTGCGATTCCAGCAACGAAGTTGTTTAAAATTCTATTCCAATTTTTCATTTTAAGTTCCATTTTCTTCTCCATCATACAAACAA
>JAZLDP010000192.1:0-10167 GCA_045614835.1 Clostridia bacterium
AATTTGCTTACTTATACTGCAGATAGTAAAAATGGTGATATTACTTTGCCTTGTTTCTCACTAGCAAAGGTTCTAAGAAAGAGCCCTATGATGATTGCTGATGAAATTAAGGGCAATATTAATTCAGATATTTTTGAGAAAGTTGATAATGTTAACGGATATTTGAATTTTTATTTTGATAAAAAGAAAGTCTATGCTCTAGTTGTTCAAGACACTGCAGAAGATATTAGAGCACTTGGAAAAGGTAAAACTGTTTTCTTGGACTTTAGTAGTTTGAACCTAGCTAAATATATGCATATTGGACATTTATCTACTACAGTTATTGGTAGTGTAATTTCAAATACATATGAGTATTTGGGTTGGAATGTAAAGAGACTTAATTATGTTGGTGACTATGGTACACCTTTTGGAAAGATGATTACCGCAATACTTAAGTGGGGTAATGTTGATGAAATTGAGAAAAAGGGTGTTGACTATATTCAAGACCTATATGTTAAGTTCAATGTTGAGGCTGAAAATGATGAAAGCCTTATGGAAGAGGCTAGAGATTGGTTTGTAAAAATTGAACAAAAAGATGCTGAGGCTCTTGCAATATACAACAAGATTATTAAAGTTTCTATTGAAGAAGCAAAGAGACTTTGTGATATGCTAGAAATCACTTTCGATAGTTGGATTGGCGAAGCGTTCTACAATGATAAACTTCAACCAGTTATTGATGAACTTGACAACAAAGGCTTGTTAGAGGTAAGCCAAGGTGCTAAGATTGTAGACCTTGAGAAACACAACCTTGGTGTTTGTATGATACAAAAGAGTGATGGTGCGAGTCTTTATGCAACTAGAGACCTAGCAACTGCACTTGATAGATACGAAAGATATAGATTTGACTTAGGTCTATATGTAACTAGTGTTCAACAAAAGTTACACTTTGAGAGATGGTTCAAAGTTCTTGACCTTATGGGCAAAGATTATGCCAAGAATTTGAAGCATATTTCTTATGGTACATATAGTCTACCTACAGGTAAAATCGGTAGTAGATTTGGTAAACAAGCTCTTGTTAGAGATATGATTAGTATTGCTGTAGACAAAGCAAAAGAGATTGTTTCTACAAGAGGAACTAAAGTAGAAAATATTGAAGAGTTGAGTAGACAAATTGGTATTGGTGCTGTTAAGTTCGGAGTTCTTAAAACTGAGAGGGTTAAAGACTGCGTATTCGACCTAGAGGCAAGTTTAAACTTTGATGGAGAGACTAGTCCATATCTTCAATATACTCACGCTAGATGTTGTAGTATTATAAGCAAGGCTCAAGGATTATCTGGAGAGGAGAACCTTGATGATATTGATAGTGTCGAGGCATTTGAACTTGTTAAGCACATTAATGACTTTGATAGAACTGTTGTGTCTTCCGCTGAGGACTACGAGCCTTGTTATATTAGTAGGTATTTAATTAACTTAAGTTCTTTATTTAATAAGTTCTATAATAATAATAGAATTATTGATAATGAAAGAGTTAGTTTTGCTAGACTAAAACTAGTAGAACTTGTAAAAGATAAATTGGCTAAGGGATTAAGTCTACTAGGAATTGACGCTCCTAACGCTATGTAATTTTCGACTTGTGTATTAAGTTAAACACTTGACAAAGGTGTTTAGTAGTGTTAAACTTAAGTCAGTTTGATAAAGACTATGATGATATTTTAGTAGATATAGAAGTTCTTGTAACAGAGAGTAACCGCACACCTGCTGAGAGCGTTTACACAGATAAATCTATATTGAATTTCGCATATCGGAGTTGCTAATAGAAATATTAGACGGGTGGTTTCCGTAAAACTAACTAATTAAGGAAGTGCGCTTTTGTGCATTTCGAAATAGGGTGGTACCACGAAAATAAATAATTCGTCCCTATGCTGATAACGGCATAGGGATTTTTTTATTGAAAAAGGAGTTTTAAAATGAAAGAATTAGAAAACATTAAAGAGTTATTTGTTCAAGAACTTGGCAAAGTGAAAACAAGTGAAGACCTTAATAATCTAAGAGTAATGTTCTTAGGTAAAAGTGGACATTTGACTACTTGTATGAAATTAATCAAAGACCTAAGTGTAGAAGAGAAGAAGGCTTTTGGTTCAGAAGTGAATGTACTTAAGACTTATGTAAACGATACACTTGAAGATAAGAAAACAGAACTAGACAACCTTGCTATCCAAAGAGAATTAGATAGTATTGAAATGGTGGACTTAACAGTTCCTAGTAGTGAGAACAAAGGCAGTCTTCACCCTGTAACTATTATCCAACAAAGACTTGTTAATATCTTCAGAGGTATGGGATTTACAGTAGAAGATGGTAATGAAATCGAAACTGAGTATAATAACTTTGAGGCTGTTAATGTGCCTAAGTTTCACCCAGCAAGAGATATGCAAGATACTTTCTATCTAAACAATGGACAAGTTCTAAAGACACATACTTCCGCTAGTCAAAATAGAATTATGAGAAAATATGGTGCTCCTCTTAAGGCAATTTTCCCAGGAAGATGCTTCCGTAACGAAGAGATTGATGCTAGTCACGAGAACACATTCTTCCAGATGGAAGGAATGATGATTGATAAAAATGTATCAATTAGTAACCTTATTTACTTTATGAAGAGTATGCTATCTGAAGTGTTCGAAAGAGAAGTTAATGTTAGACTTAGACCGGGTTTCTTCCCGTTCGTAGAACCAGGCTTTGAACTAGATTGTTCTTGCCCATATTGTGGAGGAACAGGTTGTAGAGTATGTAAACATAGTGGTTGGATTGAACTATGTCCTTGTGGTATGATACACCCTAATGTTCTTGAAATGGGTGGTATTAATCCGGAAGAATATCAAGGCTTTGCGTTTGGTTTGGGTCTTAGTAGACTAGTTATGATGACCTATGGCTTTGGTGATATTCGTAACTTAAATAGCGGGGACCTAAAAGTATTGGAACAAACTAAGATTAAGTAGGAGAAGATGATATGTATATTTCATTAAATTGGATTAAAGATTTCGTAAACCTTGATGGTTTAGATGTTCAAGATATTGCTAATAAATTCACTTTGTCTTGTGCAGAGATAGAGGGTGTTATAGAAAAGGGTAATAATATTAGTGGTATTATTACAGCTAGAATTGAGAAAGTTGAGAACCACCCAAATAGTAAAAAATTACACATTTTACAAGTAAACACTGGCAAAGAAACTGTTCAAGTAGTTTGTGGCGCTCCTAATGTTAGAGAGGGTATGGTTACAGCCTTTGCTCAAATTGGTGCTAAGATTGGTGACATTACTATTGGTAAGGCAAATCTTGCTGGTGTTGAAAGTAACGGTATGTGTTGCAGTGGAAAGGAACTAGATATTACTGATGATAATAGTGGTATTATGGATTTGGGAGATGACACAAAAGTCGGCGTTGACCTAAAGAAATTGCTACCTATTGAAGATATTCTTATTGAAGTAGACAACAAATCTCTTACTAATAGACCAGATATGTGGGGACACTATGGTATTGCTAGAGAGATTGCAGCAATTACTGGTAGACAATTAGGAGAATATACTGTTGATACAACTGATTATTCCAAATTACCTGCACTTAATGTAAAAGTTGAGAGCAAAAGTTGTAATAGATATTCTGCTCTAAGAGTAGAGAATATCTCTAAAAATGTTAGTCCTTTAACTATGCAAATTAGACTATATTATTGTGGTATGAGAGCAATATCTCTACTTGCAGATATTACTAACTATATTATGTTAGAGTTAGGTCAACCAATGCATAGTTTCGATGGTAAGAAAGTTGAAAGTATTGTTGTTAGAGATGTAGAAGTTGATACTCCTTTCACAACTTTGGACGGAACAGATAGAGTACTTCCTGCTGGTACAATGGTTATCGACCTTAATAGCGAGATTGGTGCTGTTGCTGGAATTATGGGTGGACTAAGCAGTGAAATCGAGAGCGATACTACAAGTACATTCCTTGAGAGTGCTAACTTTGATTGTGTTAAAGTTAGAAAGAGTGCTACTGCTCTTGGTCTTAGAAGTGAGAGCAGTGCTAGATACGAAAAGAGCCTTGACCCAGAAATGACAGAGACTGCTCTTAGAAGATATGTAAAAATTTTGTCTGATATTGATGCTGGAGCAAAAGTTGTTAGTTCGCTTACAGATGTATATGTGAACAAATATCCACATATTAGAATTGAAGTTGAGAAATCTTATATCGATAGATATGCTGGTGTTGAAATCTCTAAAGAAAGAATGCTAGAAATTCTTAAGTCTCTTGGTTTCGGTGTTGAAGCCAAAGATGATACTTTTGTAATTGATGTTCCAACTTGGAGAGCAACAAAAGATATCTCAATTAAGGCAGATATTGTAGAAGAAATTACTAGAGTATATGGTTATGATAATATCGAGGCTAAGCCAAACTCACAACCTGTAACTCTTAGCAGACTTGGTCTAGATGTTGTTAGAGATTATGATGTTAAATATGCTCTTGCAGATAGATATAATATGCACGAAATTCATAGTTACATTTGGGAAGATGCTATTACTAACAAGTCTTTAGGAATTGAGACAGAAAGCTATATTCATTTGGTTAACTCTCTTCAAAAAGATAATGATGATATTCGTTCTTCAATGCTTCCAACAATTATTAGAGCCGTTGCTAACAATAAAAGATATGCAAGTACTTATGGTCTGTTTGAAATTGGTCACATTGTAACTGGTATGGAAGATAATTTAGCAGTAGAAGAACAATCATTGGGTCTTGGCTGGGCTACCAAAGATTATCAAAGCGGTCTTAGAAATGCTCAAAATTGCTTACAATATTTATTTGAGTATGTTCTTAAATTGCCTGTTAAGTTCGTTGTTGCAAATAATACTAAGAACTACCTTGCTCCAAAGAACTACTATAACCTAGTTGTAGATGGTACTGTTGTTGGAGAACTTGGTATGGTTACTCCAGTGGTTCAGCATAAGATTGCTAAAGATACTTATACAATTCTAGCACAAGTTAATATGACTAAAGTTAATGCTTGTGCACCTGTTAATTATAAGGTTGAACAAGTATCTAAGTTCCCAGTAACAACTCTTGACTTCAACTTCGTTCTTGCTCAAAATGAGGTTTATGGTAAACTTGAACAAGTTGCACATACAATCAAAACAGACCTTAGTTACAAAGTAGAATTATTAGATATATTCGCTAACAAAGAAGACAATACTAATAGTTACACTATTAGATATTATGTAACTAGTATGGAACACACTCTATCAAGTGCAGAGATTGAGAACTTCCACAAAACTGTTATTGAGACATTTGAAAATAATAATATCAAACTAAAAGTTTAATAAAAAATTAAGTATGTTTTGCTAAATTGCAAAGCATACTTTTTTTGTGTTGCAAAAGAAAAAGCAAACATAAAAATTTATGTCTGCTTTTTCTTGTACACTTGGCTATTTTGTTTTATGGCATACGACTTAGTGCTTTGAAGAATAATTTCTTAAACTTCTTAACATTAATCTCGGTTGCTACCATCATATTAGGTTTCTTATGTGTATCAAAATCGATAACACCTGTTTGTTGTTTCTCTAAAAATCTAATGTGTACATACATCATTTCTTTTTTGAAATATTCCGGGTGTGCAATAAATGCTACAGCACAAGGGTCGTGTGTTGCTGCACCAACTTTGACGTGTCTGTCTTTGTAACTGCGACATATGAATTCTAGCATTTCTCCAGTTTTATTGGTTGTTCGCATTTCTTCGATTTCTTCTGGAGTAAGGTATGCTGTGTGTCCGTGGTTGCTAGGGCAGATAACAATTTTTTCTCCACTCTTGAATACATATCTTGCAGCCTCTGGGTCTTGCATAATATTGAAACTAAGATATGGATTTTTCTTGCTATCGTGAAGTAGTCCGCCACTGACTACAATGTAGTCAATCTTATTCATATCCTCTGGGTATTTAAGTAATAATTGAGCAATATTTGTAAGTGGTCCTAGAGCACCAATAATAATCTTCTCTTTTGAATTAGAGATTACTTCGTGCATTTTCTCAACTGCAGGAAGTTTAGTCGGTTTTAATTCAAGTTTTGGGAATTTGTATTTTCCAAGACCTTTTTTGCCGTGTGCTTGGATAGAGTTGTCTTTCTCTCTTTCCATTGGACCTGCCGCTCCGGTAGCTACAGGAATTCTTCTTTTTTCAATTGCTTGAAGAAAGTTAAGTGTGTTCTTTGTTACTTCAGTTACACTTAAGTTTCCTGCAATTGTTGTTATTAATTTTATATTTAAGTTTCTGGTGTGTGTGCCTAGGGCAATTGCTAGAGCATCATCAATACCAGTGTCTACATCTAATATTACACTTTTTTTCATAGTGAGCCTCGGTATTTTAAATTTAATTAATTTGCCTTAAAAAACAAATAAATCACTTTCGTTAGAAAAAGTGATATACTTATTATATATGTTTTGTTTGTATTTTGCAAAGGGTTTTTGAAAAATTTTTAAGTAAGTTTCTTGTTTTTTTGTTGGTTTGTGGTGGTTGTTATATAGGATTGTACTTGTAGAGTGTATGTTTTAAAGGTTTACTGGGTTTAAAAATTAACTGTATATATAACATTATATGTTCATATCTTCATATATTGAACTGAAAGAGAAAGGTAATTTGTTTGACCAAATGCTCAAAAATTTGATATATTATGGTATAAGGGATAAGTGTGTCTAGTCTTAGGTTTATTATATTAGATAATATAATAAGTTCGAAGAACTATTGCAACCTTCATAAATTCTTATAAAGGAAGAGTATGTCTAGAAGATTAACCAAACGACAAAAGAAAGAAATAAATAAGTTTGCTAGAAATAACTGGAAGACTTTGCTTGTGATTTTGCTACTACTAGTAGTTCTTTTTGTTGTTGCATATTATATGGGTTGGATAGATTTATTAATTGCTAAATTTAGACCAGTTGATGATGACGATGATATTGTATTATCTACTGCTGGTGGTTACGAAACGGAAGTAACGGAGTTTGGTAATTTGAAAGTAGCCTTTCTTGATGTTGGTCAAGCTGACTGTATTATTATAGAATTGCCTGATGGCAAAAATATGATAATAGATAGCGGAGACTTTAATTCTGACCAAGATGTGATTGAGGCTTATACAACTGCTAATAATATAGATACTTTCCATTATCTACTACTTACTCATCAAGATAGGGACCATGTAGGTAATATGGATTGGGTTCTTGAGAATTATAAGGTTAATTTTATTTTCCGTCCAAATAACTATACTAGTCATAATATGGCAAGTAGTTTACCTGCGGAGTTTAATCCAGTAATAGATGATGAAGATGCTTATGTTAGTACTTCTGAGGCTTATGCAGAGTTTATGGTTGCTGCTTATAATGAGGGTTGTACTGTTGAACTATTTAATAAAGATAGTGATTTTACAAATACTATGATTTTAGGAGAAGAGAGAAGAACTTATACTTTTGATTTCTTAACTCCAGTTGCTGTTAGAGAACAAATTAAATATGAGGACCCTAACAACTATTCACCAATATTTGTTCTTGAATATGCTGGTAAAACTATTATGTTCAATGGAGATGCTGAGGAAAAAGCTATCAATGAATATTTAACTAATTATACTGGTAATTATAAAAATATTGATGTTTTGAAGGTTGGGCATCACGGAAGTAGTAATGCTACAACTAGTGCTTTTCTTAATGCTGTAGACCCAGAGGTTGCTGTTATTCAATGTGGATTAGGTAATGATTACGGACACCCTCATAAGTCAGTTCTTAATTTATTTGATAATTATACTGGTTTGGATTTGTATAGAACAGATATCAATGGAACAGTAATGCTTACTGTTACTGCTGATGGTAATATGACAACTTCTCCATCAAAAACTAATAATGATAGTTATATGTTTACTTGTGGAGATGATATGCCAAATACACTTCAGTCTGCTCATTTTGTAGAAGAAGTTGTAGAGATGGTTGAGGTTATAAGGGCTTTAAGAGAGTGTGCTTTTATTGAGAGAAAAGTTGTTTTGTAAAAAATAAGGAGAATATATGTTAGTTGTAGGAATAGATGTTGGCGGAACTCAAATCAAGTTCGGCCTTGTGGAAAACGGAAATATAATTAAAAGTATGGAACTAGGTACTAACGCTTTTGACATTATCAGACAACTTTGTAATGGTGCTAGGGAACTTGTTCAATCGGGTGGTAAATCTTGGGAAGAGGTAGATGGTATTGCCATTGGATTTCCTGGAATGGTTATCAACTCAATTGTTATGGATAGCCCTAATGTAAGTCTACAAAATTGTAATCTAAAAGAAATATTAGAGAAAGAACTAGGCAAATATGTTGTTGTCAAGAATGATGCAGAAATGGCTACTCTTGCTGAGCATAAACTAGGAGCGGGTGCTGATTGTGAAAATATGGTAATGATTACGCTTGGAACTGGTGTTGGTGGCGGAATTATTAT
Source organism: Clostridia bacterium (assembly GCA_045614835.1). GTDB lineage: Bacteria > Bacillota > Clostridia > Christensenellales > UBA1242 > UBA11490. Next base: position 8,477 of record JAZLDP010000192.1, read on the forward strand.
TAATAGAAAGTTGTATGTTGGCACTGGTGGTGCTGGAGAACTTGGACATATTTTATTTGAGAGAAATGGAAGACCTTGTTCTTGTGGTAGGAAGGGTTGTGCCGAGCAATATGTATCAATGGTAGCACTTGATAAACTTGCCAAAGATATTATGGTTAATTACCCTAATACTTGTGTTGACTTCAACGGAGACGGTGTTGTGTTTGCATCTGAAGTGGTTAAAGCCTACAAGAAAAATGATGCTTGTGCAATTGCTATTGCAGAGAGTTTTGTTGAGGATTTAACACAATATCTACTTGATTTGTGTAATGTCTTTAGACCAAATAGAATTGTTATAGGTGGTGGAGTAACTCACGCACCAGAACTAATTGATATGGTCGCAAGAAATTGTAGAAGACTAGAGTATGGATATAAGAATAGTCCAAAAGTAGATATTCTTGCTGCTCAACTTGGAAATAAAGCAGGTGTTCTTGGCGGATATGTTTGCTTAGAAGAGGAGTTAAGGGAGAATGCTGTAGACGAAGAATATATCAATGAGATTGAAGAAGAAATCAATGCTGATAGTCAAAATATGAGCCTACTTGATAGTATTGCTATGAGACTAGACAAGCCAGTGATGGAAACTATTGAACCTGAGGTGGTTGAGGAAAACGCTGACACTGAAGAAAGCGGTCTATATGTAAATAAATTCTTAGATGATATATCTAGCGAAATCAATACAATAAAAAATGAACAATTATTTGAAAATATTACTGAAGAGACTGAGAATAAAGAGGAAGAGGTTTCTTCTAATTATGATGCTTTCAATAATATTTTTGAGTCTGTATCTTCAAACTTTGAAGATAGAGAAGAAACTAACGAGTTGACAAGTGCGCCTCTAGAAGAGAATACTTTTGAAACTTATGAGAATAGGTTCTCTGAGAGTGAACCTGAAGTAGAAGATACTTATGAAGAAGAGTCTCCATTTGTGGATAATTCTATCTTTACCTCTCCGGTTAACGAAACTCCGGTTGTAGATAATTCAATTTATCAACCGCCTGTAGTTGAAGAGCCGGTGGAAGAAACCCCAGTGCTTGAGGAAGAAAAGGGGGGTATTACAGTAGATAGTCTACTAGAGAGCTTAAAGAATAGTACTGCTAATTTGAGTTCTGCTATGAATAAAGTTTCAACTACTACTAGTAATGATTATAATGTTTCTGGTAATCAAGATGCAATAGAGCAATTTGATAGTAATGCTGGTATTAGCGATATATTCTTTGGTACATCAGAGCCTATAACTCAAGAGCCTGTATTTGCTGGTGATAGCGAAGAAACTTTTGGCGAAGAGCAATACACAGAAGAAGAGATGCAAGAGACTGAAGTGGTCTATGATGATAATCTGCTTAGTCGTGTAAATGCTATGTTAACTAAGAAAAATCAAGAATAATATAATTTGAAAAGTTCGGTTGGAATACTATATATAGTGTTCCAACCTTTTTGTTGTAGATGTGTGTTTTGTCTAATTTTAATAAGTGGCATTACTTTGGTGGGTAAAAATATTGAAAAATTTTAAAAGTTTTTTATAAAATTTTAGAGGTGTTTTTAGTTATAAAATTATATGTTTTGACAAATCAAAGCTTTTGGGTCGGGTGGTTTTTGAGTTAAATTGCTGGTTGTTTGTGATTGAATTGAACAAATAAGACTATTTATTG
>JAZLDP010000193.1:0-2428 GCA_045614835.1 Clostridia bacterium
ATTTTTCACATTGTGCCTTGCCTCCTACTATATCTTGCTCTTCGCTTTTTGTTGATATAACCAACTTTAGTCTAGTCATTTATGTCCAATAAACTCCTGCGATTAATATATGGTCGAGCCTTGTACTGCTTGTAGTCTGCTTTTCGCTTTTTTTGTTTATATAATTTACCGATTTGAAATTTGTTTTGTGAGATACGCTCGACTTCGCTCGGTATGACATAAGGTTGAATTTAAATTTAACAACTTGTCATTCCGAAGTGAGAGCAACGCTCGAATCGAGTGAATCTCCAAACTGAGAATGTTTCTTTTATAAGATTATATTAGTATCTACATTAACTGCATTAGTATCCCTAGTCTATCGTTGGCGATAGTGGAGAGGGTTGAACAATGTCTGCAGTGTGGGTGTAGTGTTATGTATAATAGAAGTAGTCGGAGGATATTGCATTCATTAGTGATTAACTTGTTATGAGGTTTGCAAGATGCACTCTCGACTACTATATTATGGAAGCGGTTTCGATATTGGTCTTCTTCATATATTCGGTTTATCGGTTTGAACCTCCCCATAATTGCCCTAGCAATACTAGCAATCCTACTTTGCAGGGGAGAACTCCTGCTATTTAATCGTGTGCGATTTCGGACATTTCGAGTGTTGTTGTCTGCTAGGTTTGGTGGTAGATTTGTAGTACCATCATTATTTATATTAGGCACATTGTTATTAGTGTTGGGCTGACCAATACTATAATTTGGGCTAGGTAGTGGGGCTGTGTCGTTATTTAGGTTAGGTACATTGTTATTGGTGTTGGGTCTGCCACTGCCATTAGGCTGACTATTGTTGTCGCCATTATTGGTGTTAGGTGGAATAGGTTGTGTACTATTCGAACCATTATTAATATTGTTATTATATTCGCTATTATATATATTATTAGGTATATATGGTCGCAAGTGTGGTTGAGGGGTGTTTGGTTCTGCTTGGTAGGACTTGACACTCTTTTGCCCAAGCATAGTGTTAAGTATACTTATGTGGTTGTCAGTGCTTTCGATTAGATTGTCGAGAGAGTGGTCGGAATTGTTGGAGAACATATACTCTCGTTGTTTGCTAAGTTCTTCGTAGAGGTTCAGTAGGTCTTGTTCTTTGGTCTCTTCATTATGTTGGTAGTCGTTGCTCATTAGTTGGGCTTGTTGGTTACTAGCAACTTGGCTATCGTTATATTGTTCGTTATATTCCATTATATATTCCTTTTTATGAGAGATTGTAGTATATGTGAGATACACTCGACTCGTACTATGTACTCGCTCGGTATGGCAAGGCTTTATTTAATATAACCGCTTGTCATTCCGAAGTGAGAGCAAGGCTCGAATCGAGCGAATCTCTAAACCGAGTATATCTCTTTTTATTTTACATATTATTTTGGTTCAGTTCACTCAGAAGTGCTATAGGGACTTGTTGGTTGCGAACAATCGCATCAGGGACTATGTCTAGAGGTATGGGTGTGGGTAGAGAGACAGAACCGACCTCGACTGTGAATGCTGGTACTCTATAGACCTCACTCACCCAGTCACTATATCCGCCTGTACTATTCTCGGTGCGTATTGGTATATAGCCATTAATTGAGGATATTATATTGGCAAGTGCTTCATCTCGTGCTAGTTCCTCTGGTGTTAGAACTTCGAAGCCATAGTAGATAACCTCGCCTTTTGTGTGATAACTAAGGGTAAGGTCTGGGCGAATATTGTCGGTGAGTTCCATTAGGTTGCGGACTTCTCGCTCACTGGCTGGATAGTATCCTATGAAGTTGGCAGGGGCGGGACAACGCTCGTTCAATGCTCCCCCGCCCCATAGGGCTGGGAAATTCACATTGAGGTCTACCGCTAGTATGTCCGCTTTCCACTGGCTATAGTCAGTACTCCTACCATTGATAGATACTATATATTCTCGTAATGCGCCACACTCTACCCAGTCTACTCCGTCTAGTACTAGCCGTACTCCGTCTGGGTTGACTAGTGGCACTAGGTATATCCCACCATCTATACTACCAAGGTCGGCTAGATACTTAGCCATTCCTACCACCACCAGAGTACTCGGATACTCTCTTGCGTGGATTCCTGCCTCGATTAGAATTTGTTTACCAGAGTACGAGCCTATATGATATCCGTATATCTCTTGTCCGAGAGTAGAGTATCCGACTGCCACTCGCTCTATGTTAGTCAGAGTGTCTAATACTTCTATTTCGGTTATAAGTTCACTGTAGGTCATAGTATCACCTTTTGTTAGAATTATATTTGAGATACACTCGGCTCGTACTATGTACTCGCTCGGTATGACAATGCTGTATTTGGATATAACCACTTGTCATACCGACCAAACGAGCAAAGTGAGTGCGTGGAGCGTATCTCCAACCTAAGTGTATCCCTATCTCTGCACCTAGTG
>JAZLDP010000194.1:0-2022 GCA_045614835.1 Clostridia bacterium
TACTCAAATATATAGACAGAGTGAAGATAGTCTTATTATTGTTAATGCTCACGAGATTAATAATGGTAAGATGCCTAAACTTGATAACCGAAGCAAAGACTTTTTCTTTGAGAAAAAAGAGAATAATGATGAAGTATTGCAAAGTATTATAGATATGTGTGTTACTCGTATTCCGAGATTTTTGAATGTGGATAGTAGCAATATCCAAGTCCTTGCTCCAATGAAAAGTGGCATTGTTGGAAAAGATAATATCAATAAGTGTTTGCAAGAGAAAATTAACCCACCAAGTCTTAGTAAGTTTGAGATAGAAACTGACAAGGTTATCTATCGTAAGGGCGATAGGGTAATGCAGACTAGCAATAACTACGAGCGTTCTTGGGAAAGAGATGGTGTGTTTGGCAGCGGTGTATTCAATGGAGATATTGGAGTAATTACTGATGTTAATCTTCAAACAAGCGAGGTTGAGATAAGTTTCGAAGATGGTAGAGTTGCTAGATATATTAAGGCAGACTTGGGTGAGATAACTCTTAGTTACGCTATAACAATTCACAAAAGCCAAGGAAGTGAGTTTGATGTAATTGTTGTTCCTGTTGTGTCAGGACCTCCAATGTTGCTTACTAGAAACCTACTATATACTGCAGTTACAAGAGCCAAGAAAATGGTTGTGCTGATTGGCACTAAGCAGTGCGTTGCTAGAATGGTAAACAACAATTACACAAAGATTAGATATACAATGCTTAAATATTTTCTTGAGCAAGATGGAGAGAAGAAATGGGTGTAATTGATTTGTTCTTTCCAAGACAAGTTAAATGTGTAACTTGCGGTGAGGAAGTAAATAAATTCGGTATATGCGAAAAGTGTGTTAGACTTTTAACACTAGTGCCCTCTCCTACTTGCGAGATTTGTGGTGGCGAGAATTCTGGCAAGGGTAAAGTTTGTTTTGAGTGCAAAGGTAGACACTTTGACTTTGTTCGTAATTATTCTATCTTTAGTTATTCTGGAGATGTTAGAAACAAGATTATTAGTTTTAAACAAAATGGAAACAAAGCAATTGGAGAGATGTTTGCGTACTTTGTAGCGGATAAGTATGATAGCATTCGGGCAGAACATAATTTTGATTTAGTTATTCCTGTGCCAATTAGTGAGGCTCGATTGAAGTCTAGAAAATTCAATCAAAGTGAAGTCTTGTGTTCACAAATCTTAGATAGAGATAAAGTTAATAATTCTATTCTAATTAGAACCAAAGACACACCGCATCAAACAGGACTTAGTAGGTCTAATAGAGAAGAAAATCTCAAGAATTCATTTGAGGTTGTTGATAAGAAATTTGTTAAGGGAAAGACTATTCTTGTTGTAGATGATATCTATACTACAGGAGCTACACTTAATGCTTGTGCGAAAGTTCTTAGAGATGCTGGAGCGAAAGAAATAATTACTCTTACTCTAGCAAGAGCGATAGTTAAGAAAGATAAAATAATTGATTGATTTTATCTTCATAATTGAAGTAGTGGTAGATGTTGTGTGTTTATTGTTGTGATGTATGTTTATTGGTGTTTAATTTGGAATATTTGTCAATATATCTATGCTTTATGACAAAAACAAAAATGTAAATATATTAACAATGTAATAACACAAACAAACTATATGATTAAAGAAGATGGTTTTGTTATGGTTTCTGAGAGTGTGTTTTTGATTGTTTAAAATTACTGAAAATATTTATACTTTATGTAGCATTTAATCTATAAGAGAAGTTTTTTTGATTTGTAGGTTAAATGCAGTATATGCGAGTGTAGCTCAATTGGGATAGAGCATCGCTCTTCGGAACCGAGGGTTGGGGATTCAAGTTCCTCCACTCGTACCAATAAAAGTAATTGTTTGATGCAGAGGAGAATGTTGTGAATATTATATACGAAACGGAAAGATTAATTGTTAGAAAGTGGGAAGACAAAGACTACTTAGACTTATACGAATATGCTAGTGATAGTAATGTTACAAAATTTATGTCGTGGGCAACATATTCCA
>JAZLDP010000195.1:0-6600 GCA_045614835.1 Clostridia bacterium
TGCTAGACTTACTAGTGGATTTACAGGTGCAGATATTGAGAACTTCCTTAACGAAGCAGCAATCCTTGCAGCTAGAGATGGAAGACTTACAATTACTATGGAAGATATCACAGAGGGTATCAATAAAGTTCTTATGGGACCACAAAAGAAATCTAGATTAGTAACTGAAAACGATAAGAAGTTGACCGCATATCACGAGAGCGGACACGCAATTATCGCTAAATTTATGGAATGTGGAGATACCGTTCACGAGGTTTCTATTATTCCTAGAGGAATGGCTGGTGGATATACTAATATTAGACCTGCTGATGATGATAGTCATTATAGTTATAACAAACTTTGCAATAGAATTAGTATGATTATGGGTGGTAGAATTGCTGAAGAAATCGTATTTGGTGATATTACTGCTGGTGCTAGTTCTGATATCCAAAGAGCAACCGAAATCGCAAGAAAGATGGTTGTTGAATGGGGTATGAGTGAGAAACTTGGCTTTATGAGTTTCGGTAGCAATAGTCAAGTATTCATTGGTAGAGATTATCAAGTTCAAAACCAATATAGTGATGCTACTGCAAGAGTGATTGATGACGAAGTTAAAGCAATTCTTGATAGTTGTTACAAGAAGGCAAAAGACTTGCTTTCAACCAAGAGAGATTTGCTTGATAGAATGTCAGAATTACTATTAGTAGAAGAGACAATCTATGCTGAAGAAGTTGATGAATTGATTGCTGGTAAATCTAGTGAAGAAATTTCAAAGAGACTTCACGAGAAAGCAGAGAAGAGAAAAGAAAAAGAAGATATTATTAGAAAAGAACAAGAATATCTAAAACTTGTTAAGATGCAAACTTTGAAGTTAAAAGCAGCTGAGGCTCTAAAGACTGCAGGTGTAATTAACGAAGATGAACTTGCAAAACTTCAAGCAGACTTAGATAAACTTATCAACGAAAAAGATGAGTTTATGGCTAAATTAAAAGCAGAAAGCGAAGCAAAAGCTGAAGAGAAATCTGCTGATGATACAGAGAAGCCTGTAGAAGAAGAAAGTATTGATAGTCTTGCTAAGAAGGCTGAAGCTAAGGCTTCTGCTCCAAAAAAGACAACTACTAAGAAGTCAACTGCTGGTGAGAAGAAAACACCTGCTAAGAAGACTACTAAATCTGCTACTGCAAAAAAGACTACAACCAAGTCAAAAACCACAGCAGATAAGAGCGAAAATAAAACAGACAAAGAATAAAATTTGTTTGACAATAACTTAATTTTTATATTACTATAAATTATGATTATTACTTAAATGTGTGCTATAGGTGGTTTGGCAACAAATTGCCTAGCATAGTTTAAGGTTAAACCAACGGAAAAGTTGATTAATATTACAATTTTAAAAGGACAAAAAAATGAAAAAAGATTTAGTTAAAAAGATAGTTTCTATATCTGTTGTATCTTTAGTTCTAGCATTAGTTGTTGCTACAATTGTTCTAGCACTAATTCCAAAGAGACTTGCTAACCCTATTACTGAGGGATATGCTTCAGTTACTGTATACAAAGATAGTTTAGACAAACAATATTTCAAAGATTTCTACAACTCTGCTAATGCTACAGAGGCTGAGAAAAAATATAACGCTGTATATGGCGAAATCACTGACCTTCATAAAGATAGCTTAAAAGATAACCTTCTTAGTGCTATGTTCCAAGGCCTTGGTAAATTCGGTATCGAAGTTGTTCCTAGCCTAGAAGCTGATGTTATTAAGAATGTTGCTAAAGCAGAAGGAAACTGCCTAGTATTTACTTATATTGGTGAGAATAAACAAGTTCTAAAGGTTAATGGCGAAGTATACTATGATGAGACAGCTCTTAAATCAGAGGCTGTTGAGTATGATATGGTAGTTATGCCACTTAGCGCTAATGGCGGATTTGAAGAGAGAGTTATCTATCTTGCTGATAGAGAAACTGGTAAATCTCAATATCAATTAAAGTTCTTAGCAGACCAAAGCGAACTTAATGAGTATATCGAGAACTTAAACCTAGGAATTGCTGGTTAATAAAATAAAGATTTGGGTAACACCAAATCTTTTTTTTGGAAATTTGTTTTATTGTTAGTGCTTATAATCTAAAATGAGTAAAATATAGGCTATATCAAAGAGGACAATTGGGGATTGTTTTTTGGCTTATATTTTGTAAGCCATTGACTTTTTGCTTTTTATTGCATATAATACATATAGATAAAGTTAGTTACGAGCTTCACAAATTATTTGTGATACATCGAAAACTTTATCTTTTTTTATGTTAATTTTACTTAATATTATATATTTTATATATACTATAAGTGCGAAATTTAAAAATATGGTTGACAACTACAAAATTTTTGATTATACTAATTAAGCAAAATTTTGTAATCAGTTTAGATAAACGAATTTACATAAAATATTTTTATGGCAGAATATATTTGCTATAGGAAAATTTGATATAAAATTAAAAAGGACGGGATTGACAATATGAAGAGAACTTATCAACCAAAGAAGAGACAAAGAAGTAAAGTTCACGGTTTCAGAGCAAGAATGAAAACTAAGGGTGGAAAAAAAGTTATCAAAAATAGAAGAAATCGTGGTAGAAAAAGACTTTCTGCTTAATAGTATAGTTTAATAGTTTTTTTAGTGTCTATAAAAAGGGGTCTTTTTTATAGACAATTTTTTAATAAAGGGGAGTTGCAAATCTAAGTACAACCATAGAATATTCGACATAACTTGTAAGCAATACTTGCAAGAGATAAGAATATTAATTGCAATATATCCTTAATTAGTTTAAAATTAAATAGGAGATGCCAAATGTTGAAGAGCGAGAATAGACTACGCAAACGCAAAGAGTTTGCCTATCTATACAATAATGGTACAGCTAAACATACTGAACATTTGACTGTAGTCTATCTGCCTACTAAACATAGGGCACTTAAAATTGGCTTTTCGGTAGCCAAGAAGATTGGTAAAGCAAATGTTAGGAATTTGGTTAAGCGTAGACTTAGGTCTATTGTTAGAGAGATTGTTAATGTTTTGCCAGACAACTATAATATGGTAGTAATTGCAAAGTCGGGAATTGAGAATATTCCATACGATACACTTTGCAGTGAAACTAAATTATTATTTTCTAAAACAGGACTTGTTAAAAATGTTTAGAAAGATAATGAAAGTTATAACTTATCCTTTTAAACTACTTCTTATGGGACTAATACTAATTTATAAATACTGCATTAGTCCATTACTTCCTCATACTTGTAGGTTTTATCCTAGTTGCTCGAGTTATATGTTACTAGCAATCAAAGAGTGGGGAATATTCCGAGGAGTTTGGCTAGGAATAAAGAGGATATGTAAATGTAGGCCTAAGGGTCTAAGTGGCGAGGACTTTGTGCCACTTAATATAAAAGGAGATTTGAAATGGATTTATTAGCCATATCGCTAACCAAACCTGCAGGTTTTTGGGAAGCAATAATATTTGGTATGGAAAATGGAGTTAAGAATTATGCGTTAGCATTAATCTTAGTTACAATTATTATCAAACTTGTAATGGTTCCATTTGACTTTGTTAACAAATACACTTCTAAAAAGAGTTCAAGAAAACAAGCAGAGATGAAACCTGAACTTGACAAAATCAATGCCAAGTACGGTAACGACAAGAATATGGTCAACCAAAAGACTATGGAATGTTACAAATCTCATAATTTCAATATTATGGGTACTTGTCTAGGAATGGTTATCTATCTTGTTATTACAATGGTTGTGTTCTTCACACTATTCTCAACACTTAACGGAATTTCTTATTACAAGATAGGCGACCAATTCCTTCAAGTTAGAGAGGCATACTTTGCTGAATACAATATTGATGTTAATACTATCGAGGGTTCTGCTCTAGAGGCATATAACCTACTTTCTGAAGATGATAAAAATGCTAATGAAGGCGAGGCTAGACACGCTGCATATGAGAAGTTCCAAGAGACCAAGACTAGTTTCTTGTGGATTGATAATATCTGGATTGCAGATAGTGCATTCAAAAGTCCAGTAATGGATTATGATACATTTATTGAGAAGAGTGCTCTTACTGCTGAAGAGGTTTCTGAAGAAGAATATGAACTAGTAATGGGACATATCGAGAGTAATACTAGAAAAGCAAATGGTTTCTTTGTACTTGCGGTTCTTGCTGCTGGACTAAACTATTTATCAGTTTCAATGAATACTTGGATTTCTAAAGCCAAAGCTAAGAAACAAGGTATTGACCCAAGACTTGTATCTCAGGGTGGAAACAAACTTATGACTTTCTTGATGCCTGTAATTATGGGTGTGTTTACACTATTCTATAATGCAGCCTTCGGTCTATATATCGTTGCCGGTGCGTTGATTGCACTTATAACAAGTCCACTTGTTACAATATTCGTAGATATGTTAGAAATCGAAGCTATTAAGAAAGAGCAAGAGAAAACAGTTGCAATATACGACAGAAAAAGAAGGAAATAATTTATGAGAAATATTGAAGTAAAAGCAAAGAGTGTTGACCAAGCAATTGAGAAAGGTATGCAAATGCTTGGAGTTAATAGAGAAGATATCGAAGTTAAAGTTCTTAGCGAAGGTAGTATGCTTAAACAAGCAGTTGTAGAAATTTATACTTTTGCAAATGCTGAAGAAAGAGAGGAATACCTAAAGAACAATAAAGCTAAGAAAGAAGTTAAATTAGTTAAATCAGAGAGTGCTCAAGAAATGGTAGATATTCCTACTGAGCATGTTGATGAAGTAACAGCAGTTGTAACAGAATTCTTAGAGGGGTTACTTGCTAAAATGAACATTGAAGCAACTGTTACTAGAGGAGTAAGAAACGGAGATATTATCTTCAAGATTAACGGAGATGCAGTTAATAATGTAATCGGTTATCACGGAGAAACTCTAGAGGCTGTACAATTCATTATCAATACAATCGTTAGAGAAAAAGTTCCTGGATATAGAAAGAAAGTATATATTGATGCAGAGAACTATAGAAGAAAAAGACAAGAGACTGTTGAACAAATTGCAGAAAGAGTTGCTAAGAAAGTTCTTACAACCAAGTGTTCAATCAAACTTGAGCCTATGAACTCTTTTGAGAGAAAGGCTATCCACTATGCACTTAGTGGTATTGAGCATATTGGCACACATTCAGAGGGTGTTGAGCCAAACAGATGCTTAGTAATTGATTATGTAGATTAATAAATAAAAACACACCTATTATTTGGTGTGTTTTTTTGTGTATTACTTTAGATAATGTAACAAGTAGATTGAACTATAAGCCTAATTCTCTGCCTATATCTTTGTGGTGATAATCCCATAGCCTAGAAGTGTTTTCATAGGCAAAGTTTTTATATGGTTTGAAGTGAGGGTTCTTGCCTACTTTTTTGATTTCTTTAGGTAGGTTAAAGCTAATTGCTCTTTTCATAAGGTCAATCTGTTCTTTGGTTAGAACACCATCTTCTAATAATTCTTTTAAATCTTTAATTCTTTGAACATATGCTCCGTTATCCATACTTCCGAACATATTAGGTGTTTGGTAAGGTGTGTATAAGAAGTTTCCGAAGTTGTCTTTCTTATGTAGGTCAAAACGCAATACTTGCATCATTTCGTGGTCGATAGGAAGTACTCCTTCGAATTTGTCGGCATCTTTAGATTTGTAGAAGAAGTAGTTATCCTCGTGTCTATCTTTTTCGCTTCTAAGTTCATCTACTAGGAATAATCCGACAAGTTGGTCAAAGCACTCTCTGGTCATATATTTAAGTAGTATCTTTTGAACATTAGCATCATATAGAGGGTCCCATTTGTACATTGTAAGTAATCTATAGCCGGTCATATCTTTCCTGGCAATTAGTTCACTGGCAACGGTGAATAATATATCTTTGACACTTTTAACATCTTGAGTGGCTAGACTAATAAGAGGATGTGTCAGACAGCCTCCAGCGGGTTTCTCAACGGTATAAATTGTAGGCGTAGGAATTCCTATGCTATTGTACATATTGGCACTAGCAATATCAACAATTGAATATTCTCCATTGTTGCCTTTGACATAATAATGTGTGCCATCAATAATAAGTGGGTGTTTAAGAATACCACTCTCAGTCATTGTTGGTACATTGGTAATGGTCTTGCCATCATATATTAAGTTGTGTCTATCACGAGGAAGTTTTTTCTTGTCTAAATCCTCGAAATAATCATATACACTTTTTATCATAATTTAATCCTATAATCCTAATTCTTTGCCAATATGGTTGTTATTATATTCCCATAGTTGACTGGTTGCATCATATGCTATAGTTGCGTCTGGTTGCAAGAAAGGGTGTTGTCCAGCCCCTTTGATTTCAGCAGGAAAATCGTGTTGAAGAGTAGCCTTCAGAATTTTGATTTGTTTAGGGGTTAGAACTTGTGCTTCAATTAGTTTTAATATATGTTTCACTCTTGTTTCGTAGTCCATTGATAGAGATGAACAACATAAAGGTGTGTACGAAAAGTAAGGGTGTGTTAAGAAGTCTTTGAATTTACCTTGAGTGTTAGGAATTTTATCTGCCAAAAGTAACGCACTTAATTCGTTGTCTAGAGCAATAATACCTTT
>JAZLDP010000196.1:0-7782 GCA_045614835.1 Clostridia bacterium
GTTTACAAATCAAAAACTTTATGATATCATATTACCAATGATAGATGTTATTCCACCAGTTGTCTTCCCCAATCCCATAATTTAAGACAATTTTAGCATCTATCCTTTTTTTGTTTAAACCAAAGAGTGAGGCATTTTACCCCACTCTTTTTTGTTGATTTTACATATATAGCTTTTATTTTGCCACAACTTTTTCTTCTACAAACCATCTACCCATTTCATAGAATAGATAAGTTTCTTTACCATCAATTCTAACAGTATATCTCTCCCCTATTCCACCAGCTTTAAAAGAAGCACATTTCTTCATATCAAGCACTCTATCTATAACATATTCTTGTCCATTATAATCAATTGACTTAGGCTTCTTATTACCAATCTCATCAACCGATACCACTACGCTAACAAACTTCTTATTTCTCATTTCGCCTTAAAAAACCCCACTGGGTGTATAATATGTTTTTCTTCTTTAGGAGACAAGTCTGCTAGTTTCTCATTACTCATAATACTCCCCCTCTTTATTATACTATACCCAAACCTTTCCCTTATTTTTTCGATTGTTGTATCCAACTTCTGATTTTTTATAGTTTTCTCTACACTGCTGAACAAATCACACTGAATATTTCCCTGAGTTAAGCCACTAATTCGAACTCCTACTGCCCTTACATTTAGTTCCCAATTATAATGCTCTAGGAATAGTTTATAAGCAGCATCAGCAATATCTGTAGACACATTAGTTGCACATTTTAAACCAACCTGTCTTTCAAAAGATTGAAGAGTATTATCCTTAATCCAAAGAGACACTGTAACGCCATAATACCCTTTGTGTCGCATTCTCTCTGCCACACTCTCAGCGAGAACATATATAACGCTCTTAACCTGAGAATTATCAACCAAATCTATCGGACAAGTTGTACTATTACCAAATGATTTAACCTTCTCAGCCTCTGAAATACTAGCCACAGCGCTTATATCCTGACCATTAGCAAAAGACTTTAGTTCCAGCCCCACTTTACCAAGAGTTAAAGACAAATACTTGTCACTTGTATTTGCAAGTTCTCCAATCGTTCTAATGTTGGCTTTTTCAAGTTTTTTATGCGTTGCTCTACCAACATATAGAAGTTCCTTAACCGGCAAATTCCAAATTTTGTCTTTGAAGTTTTTCTCACTAATTAGAACTGTTGCATTAGGCTTTTTTAGGTCGCTACCGAGTTTCGCAAATACTTTATTGAAACTAACCCCTACACTAATTGTAAGCCCCACTTCCGCAATAACACGACTTCGAATATTATCCGCAATCCTAACCGCTTCTGCATCATTACTTGCAAGATGCGATATATCAATCCACGCCTCATCTATACCGAAACTCTCTACTCTGTCAGAATACTCTCTATAGATAGCCTTAACAAGTTTGCTCACTTCAAGATACAACCCAAGCCTTGCTTGTTTGCATACCAGCTCTTCTCCACACTTCTGAGTAGCCTCCCAAACAGTTTCGCCAGTACTCACACCTTTTGCCTTGGCTATAGCATTCTTAGCAAGAACTATACCGTGTCTCTTCTCAACATCTCCTACAACCACAAGAGGCTTGTTCCTAACACTTACATCAAAGAGGCTCTCTACACTTGCATAAAAATTATTCAAATCACAATGCAGTATATATCTTCCCATTTTCCCAACTTTATTTTTATACTAGAACATTTGTTCTAAATAAAGTATACCACGACCCTATTTTATTTGCAACAAAAAATACCCAAATTAAATTTGGATATTTTTGTAAATCAAATATTTAGATAATTACTCTTTGTCAACAAATTCCCACATAAGAGATTTATCAGGTATCATACTTTTAGGAACAATATCAACCGAATTAACAATATGAAGGAAAGGAATATCCTCAGGATTTAGTTTTCCCTCACTAGCTAGTCTTTCGATTTCTCCACGATAAACACCTAATTCATACTCGTGGCAAGTATCTACATAATAATCTACCTTAGTTCTGAAAGGCTCGATATATTGCTCTTCAACCTCTACGACCTCTGGCCACATAGTCTTAGTCTTTGTAGGGCTAGTACCTCTTCTTTGAACATCTCTAACACATCTACGAAGAAGTCTTAGATTTTTGGAAGTGATAATTTCGTTACCTTTCTTAAATGAAGTAAGTGGACTAATATAAATTCTAAAGTAATCTTTGGTTCCCAAATTCTCAAGTAGTCTAGGGTTAAGAACATGGATACCCTCGAAGATTATAATTGAATTAGAACGATATTTGTATAATTTACTATTAGGAACAGACACACTATTAACGAAATCATATTCTGGGAAATATGTGTCTTGACCACTAAAGAACTTACTAAAAGTTTCTTTCATAAGTGGATAGTTAACAACATCAGGGCTATCAAAGTCTGGCTTTCCGTTAGGAAGAGGTTTTCTCTTAGCCAAATCAATGAAGAAATCATCCATTGAAATTACATCTACAGAACGACCTTTAAGTTCCAAGACTTGCTTAATAAGATTGGCTGTTGTTGTTTTTCCTGCACAACTAGGACCTGCAAGAAGCACAATTTTAACATTGTTCTTAGAAAGAATTTTGTTAGCAAGAGTGAATAGTTGTCCTCTATATTTACTATCATTGTCTAGGATAAACTTATCCATATCATTATCTAATTTTTTATTAATATGTTTGATATCAATGTATTTATTCATAAAGCACCTTTTACGGTTATTATTCTTTCTTAATATAAATTAACTTGTCTAGAACTTTCACAATCCAGTCGTATACAGGATAAGAGATAAGTACACAACAAATTATAAATAAAACATTTTGAGTATTTAGGTATACATATTCAAAGAACGCATCCCATTTAATTACCGACAACACTAGAACGCATAGAGTTACCATAGTTGCAAACATAATACCTCTGAAGATATCAAATGGTTTACATAATCTAAATAGAAGAACTAATCCAACAAAGGTAATAGCAAGAGCAGCCATTGTCTGATATTGACCATCTGTTCCGATAAATCTATCGAAGAAATGACAAGCGACTACATTTAAGAATAGCAATATTGCTCCAGGCAAAGCCTTGGATAAAAGTGAAGGCAAGAACCTTCCTCTAATTCGTTCGTTATTTGGCTGTAGTGCCAAGAAGAATGAAGGTATACCAATAACTAAGAATTCAAGTAACATTACTTGTTTGGTTGAGAACGGATAATCTGCTTTTATAATCAAACAGAAGATAGATAAAAGCATTGTGAATATTGTCTTCATAAGGAATAATGAAGAAGACTTTTGAATATTGTTAACGACTCTTCTTCCCTCTGCAACAACACTAGGCATACTAGCGAAGTTACTATCAAGAAGAACTAAGTTACTAACTAGTCTAGTAGCCTCTGAACCACTAGCCATAGCAACACTACAGTCAGCCTCTTTAAGAGCTAAGATATCGTTGACACCATCACCTGTCATAGCAACTTTATGACCTTTAGCCTTAAGAGCCTTGATAAGTGTACATTTTTGTTCTGGGCTAACACGACCAAATACTGTGTATTTATCAGCAGCGTCAATTACTTGTTGTTGAGACAGTCCCTCAAGACTAATATACTTGTCAGCATTCTCAACACCAACTCTACGACTAACTTCACTAACAGTGATTGGGTTATCACCAGAAATAATCTTAATTGCAACATTGTTTTTCTTGAACCATTCGATTGTATCAAGAGCATCTTCTCTGATATGGTCTTCGATAACTACAATTGCAATAGGAGTTCTCTTTGCATTAGCAGGAAGTTTGTCATCTTTGATTGTTCCATCACATTGAGCGAATAACAATACTCTAAAGCCCTTACTTGCGTAAGTTTTAACAAGAGTTTCAACTTGTGGATTTTTAGCCTTAAGAACATATTCAGGAGCACCAAATACGAAAGTTTCTCCAGTGCTAAAAGTTACACCACTCATCTTTCTTGTACTATTGAAAGGCAGAATGTTTGTAGCAGTCATCTCTTTGCTATAACCGAAGTGAGTGATAAGTGCTCTACTTGTTTGGTTATTATCATCAAGAGCAGTAAGCATTGAACCAATCAAACTGTCTAGAGTATAAGGAAAATCTGTTTTGATTTGAATTACATTATTTACTTTCATTGTACCATCAGTGATAGTACCAGTTTTATCAAGACATAATACATCTGCTCTAGCTAGCATTTCAATTGAGTACAAGTCTTGAACAAGAGTTCTTCTCTTAGCAAGTTTAATAACACCAACAGCTAGTGCCATACTTGTAAGCAAGAACATACCAGCAGGTATCATACCAATAATTGAACCTGCAGTCTTTTCAATAGTTTCTACAACATCAGAATTAAGTGTTTGATAGTTGTTTCTAGCCATCAAAATTCCAAGTGGAACAATCACAATACCAATTGCAGTAATAAGCACATTAAGAGTACCCATAAGTTCACTCTTAGGTTTTTGATATTGTTTAGCCTGAGCAGCAAGTTTAGCAGTATAAGTATCATTACCTACTTTCTCTACCTTAGCATAACACTTACCACTTACAACGAAGCTACCACTATACAGAGTATCACCCTTAACTTTCTTGATAGCAACACTCTCACCGGTAAGAAGACTTTCATTAACTTCAACGCTACCATCCATAATAGTACAGTCAGCACAAATCTGCTTACCTGTTTGGAATAGTAAAATATCATCAAGAACAACATCTTTAACATTAATCTTGGTCTCGACTTTATCCCTTATGGCATAAGCCATTGGTGTAGACACTAGACTAATTTTCTCAATAGTTTTCTTTGCTTTGATTTCTTGCACGATACCAATAACCATATTGGCAAGTACGATTACTAGGAAGAAACAATCTTTCCAAGAACCAACCGATAATAACATTCCTGCAACGAAAAAAGATAAGATATTGAAGAATGTGAAGATATTGCCTAAGATAATACTTCTGTAAGTTTTTGTGTTCTTACTTTGAACTTGGTTAACCTTACCTTGCTCAACTCTTAATGCAACCTGTTCAGCAGTCAATCCCTCTTTTACACTAGGCTCAAACCTCTCGATTACAACATCTTTTTTCTTAGTTGTTTTCTCAGGTTCTTTATTGATTATTCTAGGTGCTTTTAGAGAAACTTCCTTCTTAATAGGAGTTTTCTTCTTAGTTTCCTTTGTCTGCTCTGAAGCGTTATCTACAGTTACCTCAGTTTCCGCAACAGCCTCAACATTTTCAGTAGCAACCTCTGCAACACCTGCCTCCAAAGTAGGCTCTGCTTCTACTGAAGATTCTTCAGCTCTACTCTCTGCAACCATAGAAGATGCAAGTTCGCTAAGAGGAACTACTCTTTCTTCTTGTCTTTCTTCTTGTCTTTCTTCTAATACTGGCTCTACCTCAACAACTGCAACTTCTTTAACTTCTTCAACTGCAACAGGCTCTACAACAGTATCCTCTAGAGCAACTTGTTTGGCTACAGGTTTCTTAGCAGTTTTTGCGGTTTTGTTTTTGTTTTTCTTTTTTGTCTCGCTCATTTGCTTTCCCTTTTACTAATTGGTTTATATCAATTCTTGGTCCCAGCATACTTGTCTACACCAAGAACAAATTTTTATTTCAACACGAAAAAGAACTATATATAGTTCTCTCGTATTATTATATTAGCATACAAAACAAGCAATTTCCAAACAATTCCAGTATTAATTAGATAAAATTTCTCGCTAATTTTGAGAACTTTAATAATATTTACACTGCATTTTCCATAAAACACTTGAAAAAATTTTTTACCTTTGCTATAATACCCAAGATAACTTACTGCTTGACGGCAAACTGGCAACTTGCCTTAGGTAAATTTCCGAAAAGATTTGGCGAGAACAAATCGTTATAAAAGCGGATTGAAGGACACTTCAATCAATTAGGGTGGAACCGCGGTTAATTATTATCGTCCCTTGTCTAAACCATTTAGGTTTGGCGAGGGATTTTTCTATGTCTATCTCCAGAACCTAAACGGAAAAACAAACAAAAAAGGAGATATTTATGAGTAATGTAACTATGGACAAAATTGTCAACCTATGCAAAAACAGAGGAATTATATTCCAAGGTAGCGAAATCTACGGCGGAATGGGTAACACTTGGGACTACGGCCCAGTTGGTGTAGAAATCAAGAATAACATTAAGCGTGCTTGGTGGAAGAGATTTGTACAAGAAGACCCAAATACTTATGGTGTTGATGCAGCAATACTTATGAACCCTAGAGTTTGGGACGCAAGTGGTCACACCCAAAACTTCGCAGACCCCAAAATGGATTGTAAGTCTTGCAAACAAAGATTTAGAGCAGACAACTTGATTGAGGAGCACTCAAAAGGTAAAGTTTCTGCCGAAGCTATGACTAATGAAGAGATGGAAGAGTATATTAACACAAACAAAGTTAATTGTCCTCATTGTGGTAACTTCACTTGGACCCCAATCAGACAATTCAAACTTATGTTTGAAACCAGCAGAGGAACTCTTGAGGGAGATAAAGATGTTGTTTATCTTAGACCAGAAACCTGTCAAGGTGAATATGTAAACTTCCTAAATGTACAAAGAAGTATGAGAGCGAAAGTTCCTTTTGCAATCGCACAAGTTGGTAAATCTTTCAGAAACGAAATCACTCCAGGAAACTTCATTTTCCGTACAATCGAATTCGAACAAATGGAACTTCAAATGTTCTGTAAAGAGAACGAAAGTTTCAATATTTATGACAGTTATAAAGAGAGAGCAAGACAATTCCTTCTTGACCTTAATTTCAGTGAGGACCACTTAAAGTTCCACGACCACGACAAACTTGCCTTCTATGCTAAGGCTGCTTGTGATATTTTCTATCTATTCCCAATGGGTTGGAGCGAACTTAATGGTATTCACCACCGTTCAACACACGACCTAAGTCGTCACCAAGAGTTCAGTGGCAAGTCTATGCAATATATGGACCCTGTAACTAACGAGAAATTTATCCCAACAGTTATTGAGTATTCTATCGGTGCAGACAGACTTATGCTTGCAGTTCTAACAGAAGCTTATAACGAAGAAACATTAGAGAACGGAGAAACTAGAGTAGTTATGAAGTTCCACCCAGCAATTGCACCTTTCAAAGTTGCAGTTCTTCCACTTCAAAAGAATATCAACGAAAAAGCACTTGAATTATATAGAGACCTATCTAAGAAATTTATGTGTACTTATGATGAGGCTGGTTCTATTGGTAAGAGATATCGTAGATATGACGAAATCGGTGTACCATTCTGTATTACAATCGACTTTGACACTCTAGAGGACAACACTGTTACAATCAGAGACAGAGATACTATGGAACAAATTAGACTTCCAATTGCTGAAGTTGAGAAATATATCGAAGAGAAAATTCAATTCTAACAAATAAAAAAGATGGCTAGTTTCAGCCATCTTTTTTTATTTTGTATTAAAATCTTTTTGCGTTAATTCCGTAAGCAACTTTAGTATTCTTATCAACTTTCAATTTGTTAGAAATCTCCACTCCTGCAATAATAAGAATTTCGTTACCACTAGCAAGAACTGGTGTAACCGCTCTTAGTCTAACAGGCACTTTCTTATCAATCAAATAATCGCTAAGAGACTTAGTTCCGCCACCAAACTTCTCGAACATATCGCCATCTTTTCTAAATCTCCACTCTGCATCTTTAGGCAATTTAGCCGCATCAATCAAATGTGTATATTTGTCAATTTCGAATTTTCTAGTAGTAATAGTCTCAATTAGTCCATAACCAGAAATGTCTAG
>JAZLDP010000197.1:0-33592 GCA_045614835.1 Clostridia bacterium
TTTTGAACTTTTTACAAAAAAAAGTGCTTTTTTTGTTGCAAAATAAAAAATTTTGATTATACTAATATCAACACGATGGTCAAATAGCTCAACAAGAGCATCAAAACATTTTCTCAGACCATTCTCTTGCGATATGCAATAGAATGTCAAGAGAACCTGTTCAGGTTGTCTCTCAAGTTCAGAACTATCAAACCGTTGTGTTGAACAGCTCAACGGTTTTTCTTTTCTGTTGACATTCCATCTACTACACATCGAGTCTCTACTCAGTCAACAACTAGGAAAATCAAAAGCAAACTTTTATTTCCTTACAACAACACAAAGATGAAACAAAAGAAAATCAGAGTCGTTTCAAAGGGGAATTGAAAGAACTATCTTGCTTATTTGTTGGACTGATCAATTCAAGAAGCTGTAAAGTGTTGAGGATTGATCTATCTAGCGAAAATCAGTTCAGACTTCAAACTTATTCCTCAAGGAGAACATCTGCAAAAAAAAGACTTTATCCTTGTTGAATAACAAAATGAGAAAAAAATTTGAGTTTGAAAGTTTATTTCTCGAGATTTGAAGAAAGATCACTGATGAGAAATTGAGATTGAGATTCTATGAATCAATCATCGAGTTCGGAATCAATGATGCTCTTCCTGAAGATGATGAGCTTTCAGCTTCGCTCCTTGTTCCTATCCAGTCAATAGAGAAATCACACGAGATTTCAGACAAGAGATCAGAAGCAGGGAAGAAATCAAAAAAAGTCTGAAACAAGAATGCAAGCAAAAAGAACTCTAAGAAACGAACGAAAGAACAAAAAGAAGAAACAAAAGAAACAGTTCAAACTTCTACTGAGATTGTTGAGGTTAAGAATGAGAAGAAAGACAAGAACACAGAGAAGAGAGAACAAAACATTGAATTGATTGAAGCTATTCAAGAGAAGGTCGAATCCTATTGATTGATATACAAATGATGAACAAACGAGCGAATCAATGCAACAAACTTGAGAACTTCAAAGCAATTCAAAGCAACAGCTGAGAAATTTTGACTCACTACTACACAACTCGCTCTTGCCGTGATAGATGCTTCAATGAGTGATAAGTTCCGAAATTGAAAGATAAATAATTGCGAGACTATCTATCACAACTATGCAAGAATTATCAACAATGCAAGAGCAAAGAATCAAAGACTCTCAGACTCAATTGCAACTTTACCTTGAGCATAACAACACAAGATGAGCAACAACACCAACATCAAACAGTATCAGAAACTCACGATGATTGTATTGAAATCGTGAAAGATATTGAGGACTCCTGCCTCAAGAGAAGAAGTTCAAACAATATTGAATGATGATAGAAAAGACTACCTCGTTATTGATTGAGTCGGATTCAATAGAAAAACTTCAGTTGATACTTTCTTTGAATTTGTCCCTGATGATATGGAATGCTTCATCTTATCTCAGCCGAAAGATGTTCAAGAAAAGCTGAGATTCATACTCAAAGATAGAGAATGAAGATGACTGACTACCAATTGAACAGACCATCTTCGAAAGATCTACGAATCGAAATATTTATCTCAATAAGGTTCTACAAAAATGACAGATTCTACTACAACAACACAATGACTCAAAGCAAAACTATTCGAATTTCAAAAGCTTTGAATCGTAATTGAAAGGAATGCTAAGTGATACAACTACAAGTATTCATCCTATGACTACATTCGAGAGAAAATCTGAATCAAACTCAATGAATTGAAAATCCTTGTATCTCACAAGATTCAAGACTATTGAGGAATCTTATATCTTGAGACTACTATCTCAGATATGGAATCAAGTGACTCTCAGACTTCAGCAATTCCTATTGCTCAAAATCTTACTCCTCAAAGTATGGGAAGCTCGATCACTTACTACAAGAGATATAATCTAGGAGCTTTGTTGAATTTAATCATAGAAGGAGAAGATGATGACTGAGCAGCTGCAGAGAAAAAAGCTACTACACAAAAGAAAGCTGACTCAACAACAAAGCCTCAATTCCTAGATGCAAATTTCGAGAAGTTCAAGCAATGGACAAAATGAAAGGATCTCGAACAGATAACAATCAAGAAAGATGAGATCTTTGCAAAATACACTGTGTCAGAGGAAATGTGCAAAAAACTTGATGACTTTTTATTCAATCTATAACAAATCAAAATGAACAAAACAACACAAAGAATATTCAGAAATGCTGTAGATCATATCGACTACA
Organism: Clostridia bacterium; assembly: GCA_045614835.1. Classification (GTDB taxonomy): domain Bacteria; phylum Bacillota; class Clostridia; order Christensenellales; family UBA1242; genus UBA11490. The sequence goes on from JAZLDP010000197.1 coordinate 2,226, forward strand.
CATTCGACTCTCTTCAGTTTTGAGAGTTCACAATCAAACATTCTCGAGGATGAGACAAAATCCTGAAAGATGATAGAAGGATTTGAATGATATCTGATTGAGTTGTATTCATCAATTCAATCTTAGAGAGAATTAGATTCAATATAGCAGTCAAAAAAAATCTTCAAACAATTTGCGACTTCTATGAAAGAATCATCGAAGCAAAGAAAGAAAAAATCGATACTCAAGAAAAGAAAATCAAAGAGATAGAATGAGAGAATGAAACATTGAAGAAAGAAAATGAAGATTTGAAAGAAAAAATCGCAAAAGCTGTTTGCGATGATATCGAAGAAAGCTCTCCAAAGAGAAGAAATCGATCAGCTTTATCATCTATCAAATAAGGAAATGACAAAGAAAATAAATCTATCAAACTGGTCAATCAATCTATTGAAAGCCGACAATGTTCAATGGTTCAAGTGATATGTTCTCGGACAATGGGAAAATGAATTCAAATCATATTTCGCAGTCTGAGAGTGTTTCGCTTCTTGTATGGATTGTCGAGCAAAATTCGGAGATTTCAATTCTGAATACAATCTTGAAGTGATGGAAAAGAAATTCAAGGAGAATTGAGCGAGTGAAGATGAACTCGCTGCAGCTGTTCTCTCTATCACGGAGGCTTTGAATAACTTCACAACTCTTGAACTTCCAACTCCTCTCGAATCAGAAAAAGAAATCATCGTAGAATTGAATGACAAATACAATCTGAAAGTGAAATTTGATGCTTTCTACTGAGACTATATCCTAGATCACAAAACAGTCTCAATCTTCACAAAGGAAGAGGAAGCAGATGAAAAATACTGACAACAGATGAAATTGTATCAATATGCACGATACAAACAAACTTGAGAAAAGATTCCTGCATATATACAGGAAATCAAAAAAGCGAGAGCTTCTGTTCCTGCAACTCTACTCAAAGCAGACCTTCAAGCTCTTGTTCCTGAAGAGATGAAAGAATCAACTGTCAATGATATGAAAGACTATCTAAGAACACATCCTCTCAAAGAGCGATGCTGAAACAGAATAGAATTCAAACGAGATGATTCAATCATTGAGGAGATGGAAAGCTTGCTCAAGAGAGCGATGAAAAAAGCTGACTATCTTCAGACTTTAACTCTTGATGATGTGTTATAGATGAAATTCCTCCTCTCAATTGAAAATGGAAAAATAGAGAATCCTTGAAAGCTCTCAGAGTATATCAAGACAAGAAAGAATTGACTCTATTCCCTAGTATTGAAAAGACACTGAACAAGATCGCTTGCTCAAAACTCATACTATCGAGGAATTGTCCTTGAACTCATAGAAGAGAACACAGGAATCGAAAAAGAAGAACTTCATTTCTATTTCAAGAATAAGTTCATCGATTGAGAGGAGTTCCCATCATCAAAAGAACTCAACAAAAACGAGTTCTGAGAATATGTTGATAGAATCAGAGACTTTGCTTCAGCTGAATTGTGAATCTATATTCCTGATCCTGTCAATTAGCCTTTTACATTCTACACTATAAAATGTCAGACAAAACAAAAAACATTCTCACAGTTATATTGTGACTCTTACTACTTATTTCACTTGCTTGATATATCGCTCTTGCTTGAGAGATAAAATCAACAAAGGATTCGCTGAATGCTTTCAATAGCACAGTTGAATGAATCAAAGATATAGATCAAAGAATTGCTGACAACTCAGCAAAATATGAAGAATTAGAGCAACAGAAAAAAGATATTGCTCAAATGCAAAATGAACTTCACAAAGAAAATCAATGACTCAGACAAGAAAGAGATGAACAAACAAATTCTTTCCTTGAATGATTGTGATTGATTGAGAGCAGACAAGCTCAGTAAAAAATCCGACTCAAGAAGATGAGGAATATCAGAGAGTCGAAAAAATGATCAATGATGCAATGGATGAAGCTGAAAAGCTTGCTAGTCAAGAACAAAAAAAAAAGTCAGAAAATAGCTGAACTATACGACACTCTTGATTCAAGAGAGATGATATCAGACAGAAATATGTTCAATATGCCTACAAGCTTTGATGAATGGATCTAGTCACATTGATGGAATGTGAAAATTGAAATCGATCTATCAATACTCGCTGAGATGGATGAGATGCAATCTGACTTTGTCAGATGAATATCAGATATCATTCACTCCCTGCTGAATACTACACATCACGACAGGTTCAAGTTGAGTATTGCAATCAGAAATTTCAATGATGAACGAGATTCTATTGACCATCGAGAAACATCAAAGGTCAAAGATGCTCTGAATATGTAAAATCAAGATTTTATTTCGAATAAAACAAACAAAAGATGAAAAAGACAATTCTATATATTCTCGCTGTTATCTTTGCGATAATCCTTGCAGCAATTATTGACTGAATTCTCTTTTTCATTCGACTTGTTTATATCTACTAATTTATATTTTTATCAGTTCACAACTATGGAAACAATAGAAAAATCGAGGGGGGGGAGAACTTAAACACTCCGACCTTCACTCTCAATCCTGCATTCTTGCTTCAAGATCCACAGGATATCTTCACTGAGGAGGACTACAAGAAACTTTCATATGATGAACTTGTAGAGCATAATCTCAAGAAAGATAGGAGAATCAGAAGATACAAGAAAAAAATAGCTCAAATCTCAGAAAAATGTCAGATATACAAAACAGAAATGGAAAGATGTATGTCAAGGAATCACAGACAAAAACAAGACAACGACTATCAGTCGAGAACGGTCAATCTGTATAGAAGAATCCTTGAGATGCTAACGGAGAGAAAAGATGTTGAATAGCTGACTATTTACATCAAAGACTGACTTGCGAGCAACTCCTCAAGCTTTCTTTGATGGACTCAATGAGGAATTCTGATTCACACTTGATCCGTGTTCAACTGATGAAAATGCAAAATGCAAGAAACATTTCACAATCGAAGATGATTGACTCAAACAATCACGAGACAATGAAATCGTATTCTGCAATCCACCATATTGAAAGGAAATCAAAAAGCGAGTTCAAAAGTGATATTTCGCAAGGGGGGGGGTTGTCGTTATGCTTTTACCTGCGAGGACAGACACATCTCGATTTCACGACTTCATCTATCACAAATCTGAAATAAGATTCATAAGAGGTCGCTTGAAATTCTGAGACTGAAAGAACTCAGCTCCGTTTCCTTCAATGGTCGTTATATATAGGAGAAAAGATGAGTAGTTCAAAGGTAGAATACTATGACCTCGTGTCAAGAGATGTTGCAGAAAACAGCGAGTCATCGGAGTTGATCTCCCTTGCTTGAGCATCGCTGCGAGTATGGTCTGCAGTATCATCGCTCAAAAGATATTGTATTCGGTTCGATTCCCAACCTCATCAATTTATATGAATAATATCAAAGAAAATAAAAATGGACAAACTTCTGAAATATATCAATCAATATTGTGAAGAGGCTCAAATCAAATGAAGGCGATACAGAACAAATGATTGAATAATGTATGACAATAGATGAGAGCTTCAAAGTGAGGCTCTCGCAATCTGTAAAAATTACAGATTCATCTCTCGACTTGTAGAAAATGACAAAATCAAATCAACTATTTGATTTGAGAACTACAACGGATGGACTCTATCTTTCAAGCGAGAACTTGTCAGCAAAAAACACGAAAATATCATCAGAACACACACAATATTGATGATACTTTCAATTCAAGATAATCCTCTCAAATTTTTATCTGAATTATTAAAATAGAAAAATGGTCAAAGAAAGAAAAACAGAAAAGAAACAGCCTGCAATAGTCAGATTCAGCAATATGCTGATTTGATTGATCATCGTGTTTCTATGTGTAGCAGTTCCTGTTTGTGTGATTGCTGCAATAGTGAAATTGATACGATATATCCTATTCGTTCTCTAGCATTTTATCTCCTACAAAATATCAAAAAATGCAACAACAAAAAAAACTCATTGAGCCTACAGCTCAAGACAAGCGATGGAACAAAGCTCTTCAAGTTCAGAGAGAAGAAATCGCATATCTCAGAAGTGAGATCAAGAGGAAAGACAGAACTATCTTCTGCAAAGACAGAGAATTGAGAAATCTGAAAGCTTGAATCAAAGCTGAACAGAAGAAAAAGACTGTCAAGAAATTATCTTTTCGAGAGAGGCTCTTCTGAAAAAAGAAGAAAGAATCAACTCCGAAAAAGTTTGCAAACAGACCTTTGAGATGAAAAGCAAATGAAGTCCTTGATATGATGAGAAAATGATACTCAGACTCTCAAATTGCTTTCAGGTTCTGAACATCAAAAAGGAATGTTGCGAGATTCATCAAGAGACACAATTTCAGATAGATTTCTTTTTATTCCTTCAAAAATAAAAAGATGACTACTGAAAACAAAAATGATAGAGATTGGATGATTCTCAAAATATATGAAAGACTTCGTAAACATAGAGAAATCAGAATCTGAGACATCCTTCAATGGATGGATGACAACGACTACTACAACCGAACTTGTCCTGTGTGTTTCAGACATATAGTTTCATCTATTTGATGAGAGTTCAGATGTAAGAAATGCAAAGACAGTCGACTATGTAGAGAAACAACGGAAATTCTGCTTGAAGTCCGAAACAAAAAGAAAGAGATTCTTGAAAATCAGTCAACGAAGTGTATCAGAATGATCTTTGAAATGATCTTCATCAAATAAAAAAAGCCTCTCGTGTGTGAGAGGTTTTTTGTATAAGATGGTCAAATCATATACAACAACACAATATCTCTTTCGAGACAGCTGCAGTATAATCAATATATATCGAAAAGTCAAATTCAGTTTCAAAAAAAGAGAGCCTCAAGGACTCTCTTTTGCACGAAGTCTTTTTCTATATAAAGATTTTATATAGCTTTTCAAGATTATGAATTGATAGGAATTTCTTCATTCAATTCAGGATATGTTGCTCTTATCACTTTTGAGAATGCTTCAATTCCTCTTTTCATATCATCAGATTCTTCGAGATACATTTTTTTCATTGCTTTGATGAGCAATCCTGCAGTGTTTTTTCTTTTTAGATATGCAGGATCTTTTTTTGCATCTTCTTTGTTGAACAATACTCGATATCTCCAGTTGAACATTGTTCAAGATTTTTTCATATTTTCATATGAAACATAAAATCTTGATTTCATTCCTTTTCCATCGTTTGCAGTTCGAGAATTCACAAATCGCAATCATCATTTGTCCCAACCTACAAGAGCGATACAGTGTCCTCAAGTTCTTTGAGTCACAGGGATGATTGTCTTGAGTTCTCACTTTGAGAGTTCTGTTCGAGTTGTTTTGTTTCATCTCAAACATCGAACAATAGGACATCCACGATATAGATATCTTTTCATAGTTTCGATTGACTCATCATTGTTTGCTCGTGAACCGTAGCAATATCAATCATACTTTGCAAGCTTTCAATTTTCTTCAATCAAAATTCATTCTTTCAAAGCTGTGCTGACTGCTCTTTCTACATAATCTCAAGAGTCATCTTTGTTTTTCAAATCGTGTCACATCTTTCCTCGCAAATCTTTTCGATCAGGAGTGATGATGTTTTCAGTCTCAGGCTTTTTTCATTCCTTTCTCACACTTAGGATTTGAACTCAGTGAGATGTTCAGTTTGCTGTGCAGCTTCATCGACCGTTTTGATAGTTTGTTTTCCGAATCCATTCTCACAATGAGAATGATTCAGGCAATTGAACGGATGTGTCAAGCTCTATAGTGTCTCAAGCGATGAAATCTCTTTCATCCATCATATCTTGAGACAGAGTCAAACATCCTGGATCTTCTCTAATTTCAGACATTTTGATATATTTACAAGATAAATTGTATATTGAGAGCCTCTCTTTTAGCTTGAATTGAAATCCTTTTATGCTTTCAGCTTTTAGCCGACAGATGCGAACATCCAACAAAGGCGATTATCTCTCCAAAATTCAGAGGCTCGAGGCTCTACTGGTCTATTTTTGATCTCTGAATACTGGATCATCTCAATCATCATCGAGGTCAAGGATAGTCTTTGACTCTCTTTTGATTGGTCATTTCAGAGCTTCAGATTTGTAGTAGTTGTCTTGATATGCGAGGATGATTCAGACAATTGCTGCATAGAAGTCAGGATTTCGGACTGATTTGTTGAACTTCAAGACTCTGCATATTGCTTCAGTCGGAGAATCATTTCAACATCGATTGTGTCGTCTTCTATGATCCAACACCTCGACAAGTTTCAAGTTTATTTCATTTTTCAATCATCAGAGTGAATCAGGGATTTGATGATGTAGATCGTATGATTTTTCTTTTTTTTCTTTTTTGCTCATTCCTTTCTCTGTTTTGAACGATAAAAAGAAACTCGTTTCCTCAGCTTTCTTGTTTTCCACCGACACACTAGAAACTCAATCATCACACTTCACAGAATAAAAATCAGAGACTCCACACTATCAGAATCAAAAGGATTGTGAGTATTCGTTTTTTCATCTGATTTGTTTATAGGATAAAAATTTCTATTTTTGCATCTGAATCCTTATCCATTCAATGTCTTTTTGCATTGCTGTCAGTGTAGATTGTATCTCTACCATATTCACACTAGACTTGAATTCTTCTAGTTTGTTGATTCTATCATTCAGAGTCGCATATGCTCATCACAATCAAAACACAAACATTCACAAAGCGATTCGTGTTGCAGGATTTGTCAAATATTCTTTGATTTTATTCATTTTTTTCTTCTTCATTATGAGATAAAGTATCTCTTGCTTCTATTAGAGGATCTTTCTTTGCTTCTCCTACTTTCTGTCAGAAATAGAATGAGATGATCGATGTCACAGCAAACTCAAACATTTGCAAGATTGTCTTTGCAATCTCATTTTCTACATTCTGAGCTATAACTACTCGCAAAACGAGGAAACACAAAACAGTCATCACTTCAAAAAAGACAAGTTTTGTGATACTCATATTTTCTCGAAAATTTTGCATCTTTTAGCTTTTTATTTGATAAAACTTTTAATCTTCATCAACATACACCACATTTGAAGATGTCACAGCTTGTTTCATTTTTCTGAGGTTTCTGAGAGCTTCGTTGAATGTATAGTATTCAGTAGGAACTGCGAAAATCCATACATCCTTTTCAATCTCAGTTTCTATGAAATAGCTTTTTTCTCAGCTTTCATATTCAACCTCAATGATTCTGAATTTGTTCATCTTTGCTATATATTAGGGAATAAAACACTAGGATTTCTTTCATTTTTTAGCAAGTATTTTCTTTCTATATCTCTTGAGTTTGCTCAGATTTTTCTTGTTCATATCTCCTCAGAGAATTCTGAATCGATAATATCTCAGCATATAAGGATATAGAGGCTCGATATATTTCTCGTGCAATCTTCGAGAATCGCACCGTATCAATCGACCATTATAGGAATTGATGCTGCATCGCTCTTGAAAGTTTCGCATCATTCAATGATCCTGCTTTCGTTTGAGATGTTTATATCTTGATTTCAGTTTCAATGCTGTAGTCTTTCTCAGCAATGTGTAGTCATAGAAATATCTATATCCTACGAAATCAACTCATCTCACACCTGTCGGAAATATCTGTCGATTGTCTTTGACTTTCAGATTCAAATTTCCTGTCAGATATCCTTTCATCCTACGAAATATATATCTCAGATGTTTTTTGCTTCAATCTAGTATCACGATGTCATCCATATATCTGAGAACATATTTGCAATGCAATTTTTCCTTCAATCGATGATCGAAATATGAGAGATAGAAGTTCGCAAGGAATTGAGACAAATAGCTTCAAATCGGAAGTCACTTCCTTCAGGGAAAGCTGTCGATGATCATATCAAGCAGCCTCAACAAATCAGGATCTTTGAATTTTCTCCTCAGAAGCCTTTTCAGAATCCTATGATTCACACTAGGATAGTATTTTGAAATATCTATCTTGAGACAGTATTTCGTTCACTCTCTATCATTGAGATATTTATTCATCAAGAGTCTGATTTGTTTTCAACCTCTTCACTTTACACTTGCACAAGTAAAGTTGCAGAAGTTGTTTGAAAAGATTTTCTCTAGTTGAAGCATAATCGCTCGCTGAATAATTCTGTGAGGATAGTATTTCAACTTTCGCAATTCTCTATTCTTTGTCTTGTCTCGAATAATTGATACAGTGTAGTCTTTCGGACAGATGTGATATTTCTTCTCCATCAATAGCTTTTGAATCTTTCACAGGAAATATTCCTCATTGCTATCAACCATCTTGACCTCTTTATAGAGAGCCTTGTCCTTTCTCGCATTTCTATGAGCGAGTTTGAGATTCTCCATATCATATATTCTTTCATAGATATTGCTGAATCTTTTCATTTTTGATTTTTTTATTTTTCCTATGATGTTCCTTTGCACTGAGTTTTCGCTATCTTCAGAAATCGAACATTGCAGGATACAAGAGGATCGTATGAAAGACAACTACTAGCACAGCTCCCCAGATTTTTATGTTTTGCAAAGTTGCACGGTTATACAGCTATCAAACTAACTCTCTCAATCTCATCTTTAGGAAGAGACTGAGCATCATAGGTTTTGAATAAATTAGGGATTTTTTATAGTAGAACTTCAAGTGAGAACCGATATTCGTATTCGTATTAGAGGCAGAATTATTCACATTCAAATAGAAAGCACCAGTATTCGAACCATTATTCCGATTACCACCAGTATGAGCCAAACGAGAAGTATTCACATTCGAATGATCGCAATTTTTATTTCCTCGATAGTCCATATAGTGTAGATTCCCACGATATAGCCAACAGGGGCGAAAACTTCTGTGTTTTCGACCGTATAACCTTAGAATTTTTGTTTTTTATTTTATTTTCACACCTTCAACATCTATTCAATCAATTTCTTTGAGTTTGATTCTTCTTTCAACTTCTTGATTGATATCATCATCACTAGGATTGTTTTTCACATTGATTTTCAATGTTGACTCAGGAGGAGCTTCTCGCTCCCCATAAGGTCACATTGTATATTCCTGATTCTTGTCGTTTGTTTCTATATTTATTTCTATTTTCATCTTTGAACTCCTTCAAGAGATAAAAGTTTGATGTTTTTAGCCTTCGGCAGAGCTGAACAGTGTTGACCATCGCAAGCGATGGAAGAGGGGGAAGTCGCTTCGCTCCTTAAAGGAACATCAAGCGAGAACCGATAGCCGTATCCGCACTAGAGGCAGAACCATTCACAAACAAATAGAAAGCACCAGCATTCGAACCATAATTCCGATCACCACCAGCAAGAGCCAAACGAGAAGCATACACAAACGAATAATCGCAATAATAAGTGTTATAGCTTGAGTTTGAAACTACTGCTGTTGATACAAACATCGCTTTGTCTGTTGCTGCGACAGCTGAGATTTCATTTCATCACACCATAGTCGTTCAAGTTGAGGCATAGTTTCAAGATGTTGTGATATCTCCAGTAAATCATTGAAGAGCTGTGTAGATTACACTTGATCAGTTTGAACATACTCCTCAAATCCATTGATAGAGATTTCCCCACCAGTCCTCGAGTCAGAATAGTTTCATTGAAGATTTTCAAGTTGTTTCTCATCGAGTCATTCACTTTGTGTTTGTTGATCCTGTTGCTGTTGCTGCACTGTTTCAATCTACAAATCATCTTCACACCATTGTCTGAGAGTCAGGATTTCAATACTTCATCATATACAGAGCATTGATATATTGTCTCTGATAGAATCAAACGATATCATATCATCAATTTCAAGAGTTTCAGTCGTTTGCTCTAGCATATGAGATAAATGTTGCTTGAGTCAGATTTCCTGTAGGAGTTTTTCAGCTCCGTGATTTCAGTTTTGATGAGCTGTTATATCATAGATATGCTCACAAGTAGAATTGATTTTTTGCAACAGGACTTGAGAATGTTCCTCTTGAGTGAGCATAGTATGTATATCAAGCCTTGTCAGGATCTTCTGTGATAGATAGAGTCACAGTAGATCAAGATTTTGTCATCTTGATTCATCTACGAGGAAACTTGATCATCACATTGTCTCAGCTTGATATATTTGCACTTGTTCAGTCAGTTTTGAGAGCAAAGTTTGAAGGATTTAGCTCAGCTGTTTCAGTTCCTGAAGTATCCAACAACACAGGCTTGAATCAGAAGAACTCATCGAACTTTGAACTTCAAGGAGTCAATCCTTCAGCATCATCTGAATATTCAGGAGAGAAACTTGAAGGAGTTGCTGTTTCTGTATATGTCATCGTGAAAGTCTTGAACTTTGGACATATAGCATCTCAATATGAATAGAATCAGCTATTTGATAGAGCAAAGACTCTGAAATATGTAGATCAAGCAGTGATTCAAGATACTTCATATCAATCAGTCTGATATTGATTTCTTGTAGTTTCTACTGTCACAGCAGTTCAATCTTCAGGACTGACTGGAGCTGAACCATTTTTCATCACAAGAACTGTATGAGTCCAGGTCACAGCAGGCACGACTTTCATATCCTCAGGATCTGTCCAGGTCACTTTACAGCTTGTTGAACTTGTCATCTGAGCATCAAGATCTGTTGGACTATCAAGAGCAATTCAAATTGATTTTCAAAGCTCTCCTCACACCATATCCATTTTCCATTGTTGAATATTTGTGATAGCTCCTCAGCTTGTTGTGACAGTTGCGACTCTTGTATATTTTGGATCCCATCCTGTCGTTGTGTATGAAAGAACTCAAGCTCAGTCAATCATCACATAGCAAGTTGAATTGTCTGCAAGAGTGATTGTTCATCCTGCAAAGGCAAGCTCTACAGCTCACACTCTCACATTTCAAGGAGTAAGTCTGAGAACGAGTCCTCAGTCACTCATTGCTTTTGTTCTCTCGTTTCAATGATCATACAAATCCTCTATTGCATCGTTGATTCTATCAAAGATTTCTTTCGGAATATACATTGAAATAGAATCTCAAGGATTGAAATCAAAAGACTCAGTTGTTTGAGAGTTTGCATCATCATCTTTGAAACAAGGGAAATATTTCCTTTCAATAGTCAGATTGTCTCAAGACACTGCAGTCAATTTCACGATTTCTCTCTTGATACACTTTCATCAATCAAAGCTCTCAAGAGTTAAAAGACAAGGGAAATTTGTTCAGAATCTTGCTCCTTGTCATTCTTCGACCTGCACGGTCGTTGAAAGAACTCACAGAGAAGCATATAGCTTCGCTGAAACATTGTTCTTCATAGCATAGTTTCGATAAGTAGCCATTGTTTCCTATTTGTTAGAATTAAAAACTTCCTCTCAGAATGTTGATACATACTCAAGCCTCAACACGACTTGCTCGTATGAATAAGAGACTGAGCTGATTTGTAGTCCTGAGACATTCAATCAAAGATTTCTGATTTTGATTGTATCTCAAGGATGAATTGTTTCTATCTGATAGATATTGTTCACAGTCACAGAGATATTTTCTTTTCATTGACTGTTCTGTTGCAAGTATTGATCACGATAGAGATTTGCACTTGTTTCTCAGTATATTGATTGATTGACAATCGTGATTTCTTTTCTTCAGAATTGAGCGATTGAATCAGAATCTTCTGCTCGATCAGTGATTCAAGAATGTTGTCCTCCTATGTATCAATATTGAACTCTCACAGCATTCACAACTTGTTCAAAGTCAGTCGGAATTGTCAGAGCCTTCACATCTCTTTCATATGTGAAATAGTGAGAAATCGCAGTAGGCTTCGGCTTGTATTTTACAACTCAGTCAGCTCAAACAAAGAAATGATAATTTGTTCATCTCACTATCTCTTGAATTAAATCTCAGCATTTTTTGTCTGATACTTCCACATCGATTGAGCTTCAATATGATATGATGCTGTCGTTTGTGTATGTGAATATGTTCGGATAGTATGTTGAGACTTGATCTACTATGTCTTTGATGAGATCTGCAGGATCTCAGGATGTTGTGAATTGTGTGCTTCAGCTTCAATTTTTATAGAAGATTTCATTGAATAGACTGAATAGAGAAAGAAATGTTGCTTGAATATTTTCTCTATTGTTTGAATATATTCTCGAATATTTGCTCAAATATCACGAATATATGAGAGCATTATTCAGTCACGAGTTATCATTCACAAAGACTTTGATGTATTTCACATTCGAGAAGTAGTTTGTATCAATAGGGAGATTCAGATTCAGCACAAGTTCTCATTGACCTGCATCAATCGACTCTGAGAAACTTATGTCGTTTGTTATTATACTCACAGGACACACTTTCACAAAGTTCAACTCTGAATCATAGAGCTTGACTAGATATTCTTTCTCGATAGGCTCTGCTGTTTCAAAATCTTCTACTGTGAACGGATCTGAATATTCTATATCTCACTCGTTTCATTGATTATCTACAGGCAAAACTGCAATCACGAATTCTCAAGATTGCATTGCTTGATATGTTTCAGAATTTGCTCATTCTATAGCGACTCAGTCCACATACCATTGAAACAGTGTGTCTCATTCAGGATTTGTTCAAGTTCGAGTATAGCTCGCTGTCAGTATATCTCAAATTTGAGTTCATCCTGTGATGACAAGATCCTCAATCATTTTAGAGATAATTCTTAGGGAATAAAATTGATATATCAAAATTGAATGTTCAGTTTGCTTCAAAGTTCATTATGTTCAGACCTGCTGAAAGTCTAGGAAATTTTCCTGTGAAATCTGTTGAAACACCATTCACGAGGACTGTTTTTTCTTCTGTATTGATATCAATGATATCGTTTGCAGAGAGTGATTTGTTGATTTCTATAGAATTGTCTCAAATTGTGATTGTGATTTGATTTGTAGAGCTTGCAGCATTTACAAGAATATTGATGATAGGATATGAATATTCTGATCATTCGTTGTTGATGTCTCAGTTGATATCATCGTTCACTCATTGAAACAATTTGCTTCATCGTGTTTTTTCACTTCGAAAAGGTTTCTCAGCTCTGAAAGTGAGAGAGAATTCTCAGTGATCGATGTCATATGATTCTCTATTGATGATGTCTGAGTTTGTAAGTGTGCAAAGTATTCTCCTATATTTTTCTCAAAATTTGAATTCAAAATATCATTGCTTTGATGATAGAGCCTTCTTGAGATTGTCAATTTTTTGCTGCATATCCTCATAATTTTCAGCTAGTATGTGTCATTCAACTGTGATAGTTCTTTCTTTGTAGAATCTATCAAGCAATGTTCCTCAATCTGATTTCGGATTTGAAACTTGCAAAAGATTGATAGAAGGCATATTCCACACATTGAGCTTTGTTGTGACATATGTTTCATTCAACAGTCAGAATCCATTGAAAATCACGATGTCGCTCAATCCTCCTGATCACTGTCACAATGCTCAGGAGTTGAATAGTGTGTTGTTAAATCTTCACATATTAGGCATAGTATCTGATTTTTATATGTTAAATATTAGGCTCTGATTCATTTTTTATATAGAATCAATGATCTTGTGAGTCTATCTTCCATCTTCTCGAAGAAAGCTTCCTCATCTGTTCAGTTTGCAATTGTGATATTTCACATATTGATATTTACTTCAACAGCTCAACCTCATCCTTTGTTCAAGTCTGAATTGTTGACTATTCTTCAGTTTGTAGAAGGGACAAACATTTCAGGTCAAGCTTCTCAAACAAGATAAGCATTTCCTTGATATACAGGTCATCCACTCGCACGACTTCAATCACTACCTGCTGACATTGCTCTCATCTTTGCACGATATACAGCATTCCATTGATCAACAAGCTGATTTGTCATCTGAACTTGTCTTGTGTGATCTATCTCAAGAATATCCATATATTTTTTCTCAAATTCTTGCTTCAATTTTGAGACATTTTCTCGCTTTGCAACTTCTTCATTGATTCTTGCAATCCATTCATCTTGAAGTTTTTGCTGTTCAGCTTTGTATTGTCTGAGTGTTTCTTGCTCGATATTGAGAGCATTGATTTTCTCATTCAATTCAGCTTGAACTTCTTCTTTTCTGATACGATAATCTTCTTTGATTTTTTCTACATTATTGAGTGACCAGTATCGCTCTTGATATGCAATCTGTTCATCCATCTCTTTTCTTTCTTGAGCATTCAGTCATTCATATGCAGAGGACAATTCATCTTGATAGTCCTTATATTTTTTGATTAGATCTACATCATACTTTCAGATTCATCCTACTCACTTCAAATCTTCACGAGAAACACTATTTGCGACATCCTTGAGTCAAGCATATTGTTCCTCAAGTTCTTCAAGTCACTTCTTAGCAGTCACATATTCTTTTGCGATGCTTGTTGTTTGTTCCTTTCAGAGATTTGCGAGAGTATTCTGAAGTGATGAAATCTCATTCTCTAGGTTTTGAATATTTTTTGCAGTTGAATCGATATTTTTCTGAATAGCATCAAAGGCTTCTTGATATGTATCATTCAACTCTTCAATTTTCTTTTGTTGATTTTTCAACCAGTATTCAGCCTCTTTGTCGAGAGCTTGATACTTGTCTTTTTGCATTTTCTTTGTTTGTTTTGCATACTCATTCATCTCCTTGATAAGTTCAGCATTTGCTTTGCTTTCAGATGATGATTTTCAGCTTTTTGATGAACTGCTTGTGCTTCATCATATATTTCATAAATTTGACAGATTTGATGTTGTTTTCTTTGAGAGATCGTTTGTTGTGATATATAATTTCTCAAGCCTCTCTCAGTATGTATTGATCATATTATTGAGAGCATTCTCTCAAGCTTTTGCTGCTTCTTTGACTGGAGTGATATATATTCACTCAAGCATCTTTCACAGTCAGCTTTTCATCTCTCAGATTTCTTCTACATTCACAGGATTTCGATGTCATCGACTTGTTCAGAATACATCGTTTCAAAAATCTACGAGTTTATTCCACATACTAGCAACTCAATTGATGAGCTTTTTGAAGTATGTCAAAACATCGTTTCACATATTCCTGAAAACTTCTTTGATTCAATCAACTCATCCTGAGCAGATTATAGCAATATCATTGATGATTCAATTCACTCATTCTTTCAATCAATCTCGAAGTCCTCTGATATATCAGATTCCTACTTCAAATATTCATTGAATAAAATTGATAACTTGAGAGATGATGTAGAACAAATCAGTCCAGTTTCAAGCCATCGCTGACAATCACTCCTCATTTGCTTGCATATTGTTTGAGACTCATTCTTGAAATATATCGCATATATCTCAGATGATTCATCAAATCAATTCTGCAGCTTCACTCACAACTTCAACAACTGAAGAAATAAGATCTCAGATTGTTTCAATTGCTGCTCTGATTTCTTCTTGATGAGCATCTAGTCGCTCGCTTGCTTTATCATATAGCTCTCAAATTGCAGGAGTGAGACTTTCTCAAATCATCACTTTCATATTTTCTCGCTGAGCTGTCATTTTAGCTTGTTTATCAGCAAAAGTTTCAGCAATAGGTCAAGCTTGTTCAAGTTCGACTTTTCATTGAGAAACTACTTCATTGATGAGAGCTTGTTTTCTTTCTGCTGCTGTGAGTTGTTCAACAGTTTTTCAGAGAGATGCTGCATATTTTTCTTGAGCCTCTGTTTGATTCACGACTATTCAAAGATTGTCAAGAATCATTGCTGATCATCTTCACAATCAAGTCACGATATCATCAAGAGCCTCGTTCATTGTTCTTCACATCGCTTGACCTTTGAGCCTTGCGATTTCCATCAAAGTAGTCATTTCCTCAGTGTTGGAAACAACTCAAAGTGAATATGCTTTGTTTGCTGCTTCCATCAATCACATATCAGACACAGTTCAAGCTGAGGCTTTTCTCATTGCTGCAAGCATTTCATCAGAAGCTATTCCTGCAGTCTCTGAAAGTCTCTCAAAGCTGTTTCTGATAGGCTCTATCTCAGCAGCTGCTTGAATTGATGCTTGTCCGATTTTGACAATACCTGCAACAATAGCAGCAGTCGTTATTTTTCACAACATTCACTTAATAGAAGAAAGAGCTTTCGAAGCTGTTTCGTTTGTGCTACTCACAGATCCTTGAAGCTCTTTGATTTGATTTTGAAGTTTTGTGATTTCTTGACTCGCTTGATTTTGAGCATCGATGACAAGCTGTATTTTGTATTCAGTATCGTTCATATTTTATCTTTTTTTAGGAAATGAAGATTGTTTTTGCTTCGCCTTCTGTTCGGCTCTTTTTGACTCAATGAATTCGTGTTGTCTTTCTTCCATCAGAAAGTTGTAGTGTAGATTCAGCATATTCTCATCTTGCTCTTCTATTTCAGAAGGAGTGCAATGATAGATCTCTTTCATCAATATATAGTCTCTGTGTTCTTTACTCACATTCTTTCAAGTCCTCAATGTTTTTTTGAATTGATTTATGAGGCTTGAGATTCTTTGGGGGGGTTCTTAATAGCAGACACTTTTTCAAGAATTGTTTGATAGTCCTCAATTGATAATTCATCCACTTCTTCAGGTTTGAGATCAGTCAATGCTGAAATCAAATAGTCTTGAGCAAGCTGAATGTCGAAAGGATTCAAAGTCAAATCTTTCGTTCAATTTTCAAGCAAAGAAGCATTCACATTTTTGAATAGAATTTCGTTGAATTGTCTATCAATCTTTCTTGTGTAAACCTCCTTGAAGCTGACTTCTCTATCAACTCCATTGATTTTGATTGTTAAGTTTTCCATTGTTTCCTATTTTTACAGAATAAAATCTTTCTCGTTTCCGTAAATACGGGACTTTGCAGGGAAACAAGAGAAAAAGCCACAAAGTCCCGAGATACTCCTAGTATCCAGTAGAATTGCTATTGAAAAGCAATATTTCGATAGATGTTCAAGTTGCATTGTCGAATTGTCCAGTGAATCACATTGTTTGTTTTGTGATTTCGTTGTTGTTATCTGTTGGAGTCCATTCGTTCAATCCACATTTCATCACATCGATGAACATTGCTGAATATCCGTTGCTGTTATTTTCAGCATAGAATCTCAAAGCTTTTTTGCTTGAATTGATGACATAGTCTCTCAAGTCTGTGTCATTATATACAGCCTCAAAGTCTCCTTCGATTCCGAATTGTTGCTTGTAGAAAGCAGAGACATCAGTGTCTCAGAAACATTGCATATCAGTCACATTGTTGTTGATTGCAATTCTGAAGTTTTGCATACAAATTTCAGTTGCTGCATTGAGTCAAGCTTCATCGTTTGCAAATCTTACTCAAGCCATTGCTGCAGTGAATGCAGGTTCATCGCTATATGCAGGAGTAGGCTCTGATCAGCTTTCTATTGCTTGCATTTGTTTTCATTGGAATTCAGCTTTGAATTTTACGAAGTCGGCAACTTCACAAGATATTTCTAGGCTGTTGATTACACAATATGTCGCATAGCTTGAAGCAACAGGATCATCTCCGTATAGAGTGAATGTCACAGGGACATTTGTGTTTGCTCTTTCAAAGAAATGAGCATTGACACTTGAGACTTCAGTTGCACTCAAAGACCGTGTTCAGTTTGTTATAGTTCAAGCTGAAACAGTTCAGCTGAAACAGTAGTATGTGTCACTTCAAACAGTCACGACTTTCTTCAATACTCCACCTGTCACAGAGTCTCATCTTTTAGGAGTTCCACCTGTCACAGTTCCTTTGAACACTTTCAATTTTGTGTATGTTCACAAAGCTCACAAGAAAAGATATCAGATTGAATCATCTCTCACTATTCATTCAAGAGATAAATCTGAAAAGTTTTTCGTTGTGATTGTGTCAAAAGTTTCATCAATCACTCAATATCCTGAGTCATCTGTTGCAACTTCAAAAGAAGGCTTCAACACTCCTGTTGTTTTAGGAATCCAAACTTGAGGAGAAACTTTTGTCCCCTTTGTTGTTTCCTTTCATAGTCAGATAGCTGACAATCTTCCGATAAATGCTTCAGTCATTTTTTTCTATTGATTAAAGAATTAAATAGATTTTTTTTCATAGTCTTTGTTGACTATTGCTTTCACTTTTTCTTGAGCTTCCTCAAGATTCTTTGCGATCACTGAGATTCAGTATCTAGGAAATGAGAATCTCTTCTCTTCCTGAGTTTCAACATTCTCAAGATCGATGTTTGCTGTTTCCTTTTCAGGACAGTCTTTGCATTTTCTAGGCATCTTTCATATTGTTGATATATAAAAGGATTATTTTTCAATGATCTCGAATTCACAAGTGATTTCGAATACTCTCAAAGGCTCTTGTGTATCCGTGAATCATCGATCATAATTGAAACGACAACTGATAGTGTTTCATTGTCAATCATTATTATTCCGTGAAATCTTCCCTATCTCTTTCAATCTCGATGTCATCATATCAGCAACAATTCTGAAATTGTCCTCAACTTCTGAATAGTTGTCTTGAATTGAATCAAGAAGCCTGACAACATAGTTTGCTCTGCTCCTATATGAACAAGAATCAAGATAGTCAATGTTTCAACTTCAAGGAGTGATAATGATTGCAGGAAGATTCACTCCACTTTCTATCTTTATGTCTCTATTGAATACGGCTCAAACTCTTTTGTCTGTATCCAAAATCTCACACATCTTTGAATAGATTATGTCTCATATTTCTTTGAATCAGAATGTTTGAATTTCAGTCATTTTCTATTTTATCGTGAAGTAGTAAATCAAGTTGAATCTGAGTTGAGAACTGTGTCAAAAGTCTGTTTCACAATTTCTCTGATATATGATCTATTCAATTCATATCATTTTCTCAGATAGTATTTTCTTTCAGGATGTGCATTGTTTTCAAATTCTCTCCTTCTAGCATAAGCAACAGGAGAACCTACAACGACAGTCCCTTGAGCGAGTCTATTTGTTTTGATTGAGATACTTCTCCTCAAAGTTCCTGAAAGATAAGGAGCTGCGACTTTTGCAGTGTTTGAAATTGTAGTTGCAATCTTCATCAGCATCACTTGAACTGACTTTCAAACATTTGCATTCAATTTCATCACTTTTGCTGTATCATCGCTCATTTTTATGATCCTTTACTTTCATTGATAAAAACTTTCTTGTATTTTCTTCTCAATCAGTCCCAGTCTTGAACTGAATCGACTATATAGATCACAGAGTCTATAGAGAGCTTGTCTCAAGGCTTGATGTCCGAATAGTCTGTATATAGTTTCTTTGTTGTGAGCATTGAACCTCAAGTGATTCAATCCTTGTCAGAGACAGGCTGAACACAACAAGGAAAAGTTGATTTCTGAACTCGAGCAGTGACCATATTTGAATTTCTTTCACCTCTTGAAAGAGTTGCTGTTTTGTTGTATAGTATGCTCATTTTTTTAGACTGGAAGATTAAAATTTCTATACTTATTCAATAGAGTCTTGAAGCTGAAGAAGATATCATCAGAGCTTGCTCCGTTCACACTTCAGAATGTGATTTGTTCATCTCCTAGCTTGTAGGATTGAACTCATTCGTTTCCGTGTTTTTGATACATTCAGCTTGCGAGCATCATTTCCATCAGTTTGAGATCATCAGGAAGGTCATCAACAGGATTTTGTTGTCAATCAACAACTCTTGCTCTATCATATCAAGCAGTATATTCAATCTCAGCAAATCAGAAGTCATTGACTGAAATATTTTTGAATATCACTCTTCTATCATAGATCACAAAATAGTCTGTTCATTTTGTTCCTGTTTCTGAATCTCAATTGATTTTGTCGATACTCTTCACAGGTTTATTCTTGAGATATATCTCAAATCATCTCGATGTCTGAACGATAGCTCTTGCATCTATATTTTGAGTGTATGTTCACAAATCAAAACTATCAACTCAACAAAGCTGATTGATTTGATTTTCTGCAGCATTCAAAAAAGAAGTCAAAAGAGAATCTTGATCGTTTCAACTGATTCAGAGATATTGTTTGAATAGTGTCAAATTTGAATACATCTCAATATATTATTTTGATAAATATCTATTTTCTTTTCACTTTTTGCAATTTCTTCAAGAAGGCTTGCAATAGTGATTTTTCTGATTTTTTAGCCATTTTCTCAATGTTTTACTAATCTAAAGATTGATACTCTGCGACTAAAGTATCAGCATCAGCTTTTTTCACAATATTATCTCAAGCAACTACTGAAGTGATCATCTCTTCTACAAGAGCAATTGTATCAGCATCATCATCAGCTTTTCGAGATCAACCAATTCAAAGATAGAATGTTGAAACATCTTTGTCATCAGTCTCAACTTTCATTGAAATGATTTCAGCTCATTTTTTATCTACTATGCTGACTTGTGATTCTGAAACAGCTGTGATTTTATATACAGGAGTTGTAGGATCTTCATCGCTGACAATTGTGAAATAATTTGAATATAATCTGAGCAAACTTTTTCGCTTGTATGTCACGAAAGTTCAGTTGTTTGAAACATTTGCTTTCACTCAGTCAGAGTTTCTGACATACATTGTTTCTCAAGATACATTCTTCACAGTTTTCAATATTTTTTTCATTTGAGCAGCTTCTTATTGAGTAAATCTCCATAGGAGAGAAGGTTCATCGTTATAACCGACAACCTTCTCTCTTCATTCTATGGAGTTATTTGAGACTATAATGTCACATTGATTCATAATCAAACAGTCTTTCCTAGTCCTGCAACTCCGTTTGCGATAGCAAATCCGAATTCCATTGTAGCAACTAAGTCAACTCATTTTCCAGGAACTTTGAAAGCATCTATTTCAAGAGGCTGTCCGAATCCGTATTGAACAGCAGGCTTGTAGATAACAGCAAAAGATCCTTTTGTGTTATTTCCTGAAGTTGCATCAACAAGTCCTGAAGTGTTAGTTAATGCAGGGAAGTCTCTTGCAACTAGCTTGTCGATTCCCCAAACTTTTGAAAGGATTCAGCTCAATATAGTTGCTTGAGGTCACATCTTGTCAAGAGTCACTACTTCATCGAAAGCAAGTGAATCTAAGTAGATGTTTGAAGGTTCTATGATCAATAAGTTTGGAAGATCTGCTTGATATCCAGGATCAAGAACTTCAACAACATCAAGATATGATTGAGCATCGAATGTTCCGATTGAAACTCCAGTGTTTGCAATTCCGACCATTCTGATACCGTTGTCTTGCTGTGTGAAGTAAGGACTTCCTGAATATGTTCCGTTTACATTTCCAGATCCTGAAGCTGTATCATCAGCATTGATGATAACTGCATCAATAGTTCTTGCAGCAGCTCTATTGATTCTTTCTCTGATTATAGATTCAAGTTGTTCAGGTCAGTAGTTCAACTCTCTCTTTGATAAAGAAACAGTCAAAATGAATTGTCCTTGAGTGATTGTCACTTCTCAAGTGTGAGGTCAATTGTTTGCAGGAGTTATGAAAGAACCTGCTCCAGTTGTCCATTCACTATTTCCTGTGAACAAATCAGCTTCTCAGATTACAGGAACTTTTGCACTGATAGGCATATCGTTTCCGTGATTTCCAGGAAGTAAAGGAAGCAATTTTGAATAAGTAGGAACTAAGTCAAGCATAGGATCAAGCAAAACATTTGTAGGGATTAAGTTTGATCCGAATCCACTTGCACCTGTGTTCATAACTTCGTTTGCTTTTGTCTCCATAGCTTCGAAGTCTTTAGCATCGTAAGATATTCAAGCGATATCTTTTGCTTTCATCATTAAGTCTTTAATATTCATTTTTTTGAATAAGTAAGAGAATAAAAAGGGAGGAATTAAATATTTTGAAGTTTATCAACAAGCTTTGAATATCTGCTTGTGACTCTCTTCGTTTGAGGAGCTTGATATGTATATCAAGTCTTCACAACTGTATTTGATACAGCTTTGTCAACTTGTCAGAGAACTTCGATTGTGTTTCATAACAAGTCGAGTGTTTTTTCGAGTTTTCACTCAAGCTCTTTGATTTTTGCATCTTTTTCAGCAATTAAATCATCGAACTTTTTCTCAATTGATTTCATCTCCTGAGAGATAAATTTTTCAACTGATTTTGTTTGAAGATCCTTCAAGCTTTTTGCAGCCTCTTCAACAACTTCTCAGCTGTTTGATTCAGTTTCAGAATCATTTTCAGAATGGTCTGACTCTTCCTGAGTCTCTTCTATTTCAGAATTTTCATCTGCTTGATTTTCTGTTTCTTCAACAGTTTCAGTTTCAACTGACTTTGTTTCTGTCTCTTCTTCAACAGATTCGCTTTCAGGTTCTTCTGCTTGAGGATTTTCCTCAGTAGTTTCTTCTGTTGCTTCAGATTCATTTTCTGCAACAGTCTCAACTGCTGTTTCTTCTCACTCAATAGACTTTTCCTCTTCTTCTACTTCCTCAGTTTCAACTTCTTCAGATTTTTCTTCTGTTTCAGTCTCTTCTGATTCACTAGAATTTTCTTCTTCGGATGTCTCTTGAGTTTCAGCTTCTTCGTTTGGGATTTCCTCAGCTGTTTCTTCTTTCTCAGAAGGAACTTCTGCAGCTATATCAAGAGGAACATCTTCATCTTGATGAGTTTCCTCTGATTCTACTTCTTTGATTTCAAAGCAGTCTTGCATTGATTTCATCAAAGCATAAGCATTCATAGGAACAGAAACGACACTGATTTCAAAGAGTTCGAGATCCTTGATTGTGTTTGTGTAGTCTCGATCTCCGTTGTCATTCTCGTATTCTTCGAAAGAATTCTCTTTGATTCTGAATCAGATAGAGAATGCTCTTAGAACACCGTTTTTGATAGCTGAAATCACTCAGTCAATGTCTTGAGTGATTCTTGCTTTTATGAACAATCCTTGATTGTCGATAGTTGCTTCAGTCACAACTCAGATAGGTTTGTCCATATTGTGCTGAAGTAAAACAACAGGATTTGTCATATACAAATCGAGAGCTTTCTTGAATGCTTCAGGCTCAACGATATCGTGTCATCTATCTTTGTCTTTTGTTGAAGCATATCCTTGAATCTCGATTCCTTTGACTCAGTCATCCTCAAATTCAGTGACTGATTTTTTGTCCCAAAGGACTTGAAAGAAGTTTTTTTCTTTCACGAGTTTGATTTCTTTTTTCATTGCTGACATTTATGTGATAAAATTACTCATTGACTCTATATAGGATCGTGCATCTGCAATTGACTCATCCTGGAGGATATTCAACACCTAGAGGATACACGAAATCTAAAGGGACTCGATCAAGTTTCTCACAATCCATATGTTCAGGTCTCACTTTAGCATCATCGCAAGTCTGTCGCTTTTTCACTATATCGATTCACACTGATTGAAGCTGTCTCATAGGCTGAACATTTCCGTATTCATAAGCCTTTCACATTTCAGTCACTGCAATCGTTCTCGCTCTTGCTTTTCAGAATAGTTTCTCGTTCACTTTCACAATCTCATCTCTGACTTGATTATATGTTCGATTGTTATCAAGTCACTGTTTGAGAACATTGATCACATCAAACTTTGTTGTGTGAGATATCACTCAGCGATAGTTTGAGAGATGCAACATTCATCGATCTTTCACATAGTTTGATATTATATCCTGACTATATATGAAAGCATTTTCTTCGAGGATTCTTCTGAATTTCCTTCGAGCTGTTTTGTAGCCTCTTTCAGTTCCTTTTCATATAGGGACTTGAAGCTGTTCAATCATCTCATCTATTCACATCTCTCTCCGAAATCATCCTAGAGGCTCATCAGATATTTCATCCTTCCAGTCTTTTTTTGGATAGATTGTAGGAGTTTGAGTCAAGTAGTTGTAGGCGATTGATATATTGAGGGGGAATTTCGTGTATAACTCCTCGAGATTCTCCATCAAAAACTTTTCTTGTTTAGCAAAGCTTTTTTGACATATTGTGTAAGCTTTGACCTCTTTTCTCAGTATTCTTCTATAATCTGCTGACACTGTCATTTTTATATCTCATCAGGAGATAAAACAGCATCAAGACTCGCATCTTCTAAAAGCTCCATATTCTTTGATATCAATAGTTTGTCTGCATTCTCATCAGGAAGAGCTTCGAGTCATCTATCAATTCTGACTTCATTGATTGTTCTGAGTCAAGCTGCAATATCTTTTCTCTGAGATTCAAGATATTCTTCGCTGAATGG
Source organism: Clostridia bacterium (assembly GCA_045614835.1). Classification (GTDB taxonomy): domain Bacteria; phylum Bacillota; class Clostridia; order Christensenellales; family UBA1242; genus UBA11490. The sequence continues at coordinate 26,300 of JAZLDP010000197.1, forward strand.
AATTGTTTCTCCATCGCATTTGATGATATATTTTTCACTCATCGCAGGGATGAACATTTCAATCAATCTATTCAATATATGTTCGAAAGCTGTTTCCATAGGGAATATAGTTCACTTGTAGAATTCTTTCGCATTATTGTCTCCGTTGTTATAGTTCACATCATCAGAATATCACAAGATAGATTTTGGAACTCAGAAAGCTGAAGCAACTTTCTCTGTTGTGATTTTCCTCTGTGCAACTGTTTCCATATCACGAGGAGAGAAAGAGAGAGTCTTGATATCAGATATTCCTGCTCCTATGAGCATCTTGTGAGAATTCTCTAGTCATTTATATTGAGCATCGAACTGATCCTTTGCATTTTGCATCTCTTCATCAGTCATTGATTCATTGAGAACAAGTATTGCTGAAGGAACAGCTGAATTTTGATAGTAGTAGTAGTTTGAGCGAACTGCACTCAAATCATTCAAAACATCATACATCAATCCTGTCAAGATACTTCTTCAATCATTTTCATTGTGCATTGATACATCATATTTGAAATATGCAATCTGTCGAGGAGCATATTCTATAATCTGTCAGGAGATGAAATTTGATTGAACAAATTTGATGATGTTTCAATTCTGATCATAGAATTTTGTCATCATCCTAGAATCAAGGATTTGAAATCAAGCGACTTCTTCATAGAGATTGAACATAGGAACAATATACAATTCTCCAGTGATGAGATAATTTCTGAACAAATCTCTTTTGAAATCTTGAAAAGTAGGAACTTTGAACAATTCAAGAGCTTCAAAGTCTCTCACTTTATCCTTGAGCTGATTTCATTCTGAATCTTCAAGATACAATCAAAATTTTGAAACATTGTTTGCTATTTTCTTCACAGCTCACGAAATATCAGCATTTGTTTCGTAAAGTTGGAGAAAATTTTCTTTTGAAACGACAAAATCTTTTGTTTCGAAAAAAGGAACATCTCTCGTTGATCAGATGAAATTTTTTCTAGTAAAGTTGATATGATTTCACAATGCTGACCTTGTGAATTGATTTTTGATTTTGTCTAATAATCACATTGAGATCTCGTGAATATAAATTCATTATTTTTCGCATTATACTCACGGATGTCGATTTCTCAAAGTTCAAGTTGCAAAAAAAACAGACTTTTTTTGTCTGTTTTTGTTTGTTTCGAGAGTTTGTCTAGTTTTGGAGTAGGTTTTGCATATATACAGCGAACAATCTTCAGTCTCACAAGAATCAATATTCTCTAGTCGTTCAAGTATTTCTATATATTTTGACTCAGTCTTTTATCATCTCGTAGTTGAGAATTTTATCAAGATTGATACTTTCAGTCTTTTTGTCTGACATATAGATGATTCTCTTTGTTGTGACATAGAGCTTTCACTCATCATCAAGATATCTTGTCACTGTTTTCTGTATATCAGGAGAGATAGATCAAACATTGTAAGTCAATCATTTTGCAATTTTCATTCTGTATCTGAGTCCTCAGTAGTTTATCCTCTTTGTAGATGTTTTCTCCTTATATATTCATACAGGAAAACAAATCAGAGCCTTTTCTCATTTATTCAATACAAAGTTCACATTCAATTCAGGATGTGTTCAATCCTTCAAAGTCTGAGTGATAGCATCTGCTGTTTCTTGATATTTTGAATCACTCATTTCTTTTTTTTCTTTCTGAGATGCTTTTGCTATCACTGAAAGCATTTTGATGAAACTTCGGATTCATCAAATCAATCAAGCGAAAAAAAACAAAGCTCAAATAGATGCTTCTGTCTTTTTGCTGTAGTGACAGACTGTAGAGCATATTCATATGATGAGCAGCAATATCAAACATTTGCTCCATCGACTACGATTTCGAAAATCTGAAATCTTTCAAAAAAATTGTTTCATTGTGTTGTGTGTTGACCATATAAAAAAGACACCTGTATTCTATACAAGTGTCTCTGAATTGCAATAGACTATTCTGATTTCTTTTCTTCTTTTTCTACATCTTCATCATCTCTTGCAATGCTGATTTTAGGGAGTTTTTCAGCATCAGCTTCAATGATAGAGAAACAACTAGGAAGAACAACTTTCTCAGGAACAGTCACAGCAAGATGAAGCTTTTCTTTTGCTTCTTTCAAGACATCTACTGATTCGTTGTAGTAGTCAACGACCTTCACGAAAGTGTCTTGCAAATTGTTTGCTTGTGCAATCAACTTTCTCATTGAAGTGATTTGATCAGCTAGATGTTGGAGATATTTGATAGCATCAATCTCTCCTTCAAGATGTCTCTCTTCTGACCATTTGAAAACAGTCTCTGAGACTTTTTCGTAAGTTTTTGCTCACATTGTTTTTTTTATATAAGAAATAAAAAACTTAATGAATATAGTGTGCATTGTATCCTTCAAGCTCTCTGATTCTGTCAATTGCTTTCTTATAGGATAGATGCTCTCAGATTTCTTGATTGTAATTTTCAGGAACTATGCAGCTTGAATATGTCACAATCTCGAATCCGTTTTTGAGTGTCACGAGACACACAGTAGTTTTGACTCAAAGTTTGATGAATTCCTTTGATTCAATCATTGATTCAATTTCTTCTTCAGTAAGATGAGAAGCTTTTGCTTTTCTACTGAATATATTATCTAAGAATGACATTGTTTTTGTTTGTAAGGAGATAAAACTATTTTTTTTCATCTTCTGCTCGCTTGACATCTGTCAGACTATCTTTTCTGTCCTGAACTCGTTTTCGAAAATCAAACAGATTTTGTTGTGTGATAGGTTTCACTTCATCCATATGTGACACAGAGTCTTTGTGAAGAAATTCGAGGATCTTTCTTTCTACAGCCAACAGCTCCACAGCCTCACTCACTTCATATCAGACTTTTGTATGATATAAGAATTTTTTCATTTTGTTAGATTGAGGAGATAAAAAAGCCTGTTCAGACATCGCTTGTTGCAAGCAATATCGCATCAACAAAGTCATCGTGTTCTCCGTTCGGAAATTCGAGACATTGATTGATTGCTTCCTCGTTTCCTGGTCAAAAGACAATCTTGTGATCTTCGAAATCCATCTGTCTCTCAAGAACTCTTGTCACTTTGTCTTTGATTGTTTTGTAAGGCTTCACAGCCATTCAATATCTTGCGATGTGTTTTTTCATAATGAGCTGAAATGCAACTGTTTCAACTATCACTCTTGTCGCATTCCGTTTCACATACAGAGCTTTCAAAACTTCCATCGCATTTTTGAGGTCTTTCTCTTCTTCCTTCAGTCAGACTGTTTCGAGAATATGTCGCCTCTCATTTCTGTATCAAGCAACACACATCGCAAACAAGTCTGATCATTGCTTTTCACTCGATGCAGGATCAACTCAGATTTGAATCTTTGAATAGTCTGTATATTCGAGACATCTCATATCATACTGAATCATCGACCTCTTGATGATATGCTGTCCTTGTATGTAAGGAATCAGCAAGTAGTTCTGTCAGAATGATATACTTCAGAGCCTTCTCCTTTCTGTTTCAAGTGATGTGTATTTTCTATTCGAGTCTTTGATTCAAACATTCAAATCTTCAGCTTCAGCATCAGTCTCAACAAATCTGTCTCGAACAATCTGATTGTTTTCATCATATATCGGAAGATTGATGATGACTCGCTGCTTGTCGTTCTTGATATGTTGTTCGAATCTAGGGACAATTCAATCTTCATAGATCACATTTCAGAGAAATATCATCTGTGTTGCTCCTGTAGTTCATCAGAGAACTTCATTCAATAAAAATTCAAATCATCTCTCAATTTTTTTTCTTGAACTGCAGGATTGAATTGTATCTACATCATCGAATATCAACAAATCAGGTCTGAATTTTCCATCGCTTGCTGTATAGTTCTTTCATCTTGGAGATGTTCAAAGAGACATCGCTCTGATATAGCATTCATTCTCTGTCACAAATTTATCAATCCTTTTGATTTTCTTTGATGTTCATCTCGATGAATATTCAGGATAGTATATGTTTCAGAAATCATTCACGAATCTCGCTCATCATTCTGTATCTCCTATGAATGAGTTCGCAATATATGTCAGGTTTTCTGTTGCATTGTCTATCGTTTGACTGTATCGCATAATATTTCTTTTTTTCTTGTATGCGATGCAGTAAGAAACAAACATTTGAGCGATTGTTGTTTTTGCTGATCATCTGAATCACTTGATGAATACATTCTTTCATTGATAGAGAGCTTTGTATATCATTTTCAAACATTTCGGAGTATCGAAAGAATAGTATTCTCTGAAATAATAGTTGCAAAATTCAAAGAAGTGATTCTCAAAGAAAGCTCTCCTGAATCTCCTATCTTGCATTTTTGCAAGAATGAGTCATCTATCAATCATCATCTTCTCAGTCATCTTCGTGAGGGATTAGAGAAGATAAAAGCTCTTGATCCTCATCGGAGAGAGGAAGTTCTTCGTTCTTGATCGTGCTGTTTGTTTGAGTGATATTTGAAGGCTCTAGGAGTTCAGCTTTGACCATTTTCAAGAGTTCTCTGAGTTTGTAGATATCTCATTTTCATTCTCTGATCAAATCCATCTCTTGATGAATAGCTTCAATCATTCCTTCAATGAGTTCTTTTTTCATCTCATAATATTGAGATTTTGGAATCATCAAAGATTTGATTTTTTCTCTCTCTGTTCTCTCAAGAGCCTTTCTCTCAAGCTCCTCCTTGTAGCGATCTTTCATTTCTCTCCGACCTGCTGTGTGTTCATTGATTGTTCAGTTTCATTTTCCGAATTCAGCCTTGATTCGCTCTGAAAGTTCAATGTATTCGCTTTCAAGCCGTTTCCTTTTCAACTCTGGTCGATTGTATTTTTGCTTTGCCATTTTTGTTGAATTAGACTATAAAGAGTCTCTTGTCTCACTACATCCTCTCTTTCTTGTAGATGACAATCTTTCGCTCAAAGAATAACCATCAGATTTTGTATTCTCTGATTCAGTGTCGTTTCTCTACATAGAAGAGAGGGAAGAGATAGAAGAAGTTTTCAAAAAATCTGATTTTGAATTGCTTCTGTCTTTTTCGATGTCGTTGCATCTTTGGATTTTTTGTTTGTAGATAAAACTATGAATGATTTTCCTTCCATTCATTCCGTGATTGATCCTTTTCTGCTTTTCTGTCTCGATTAGGATGTAGCTCAAAGAGTTGATCGTTGAGTCTCTTGTATTTCTCATAAATCTCTTTGAAGAAAGAACTTCAAAATTTTGAAATCAAAGTCTGATTCTTTCAATATTTCTCAATATATTCCAACTCAGCAACAGCATCAGCTCAAATCTTCTTGATGAGATTCTTTCTGTATTGCTCCTTGATTTCTATAGCTCTCTTGTCTCCGTGAGACATTGCTTCATTGCTTCGAGGGAATTGAGGTCGCACATTGTTTTCATTGAAACAAGTTGCATTGATAGAAGCTGAGACAAAATGTCATCATTGAGTCTCTCTCCAGTGAACCTTTTTTCCTGTTGTAATTTCTTCAACGATTCAATTCTGATCTGCACGAGAGATTTTGCAATATAGCTGAAATTCTTCTTTTGCAAGAGACTTTCAAATTGTCTTTGTTTTCTTGTTGTGAGGAATAGAAATTGAACGAGATCATTTTCTATTTGCAGCAATTCCTTTTTTGATTTGTCTCTCAAATTCAGCAATTGCTGACCTTTTCTCTTTTTCGCATTTGTTAGCATTTGCGATTTTGTATCTTTCATATTTTCTCACATATTTATCGAGTAGTCAGGTTTCAGGATCAACCTTATTGATATATTTCGTTGTCAATGCTTTGTAGTAGTTGAGCTTTGTTTGTTCATTTCTGATTCTACGAGCTTCAAATACTTGTTCAATTTGCTTGACTGATACAAAGTTTTTCTTCATAACTGAAAATGCTCATCATATAAATGATGAGTCTCTAGTCTTTTTCCATCTACACCGAAAATATAATGAAAATTATCAAAAAATCAAGTGAATTTCTATAATTCAGTGATAGCTGAAAGTTTGCAAAAAATATATTTTTACTATTTTATTTTATTTGTCAATAGTTATAAAAGACAGGAGATGGATTCAAAGAGTAGAGGAATATTTTATTTTTTTACTTTTTGAATAAAATGAAAATTGATTTTGCAATAGAGAAATATCTCAAATATAGAAAGTTTGTCGAGAAAATTTCCACAAACACCTTGAAACTTCATAGATGAGCATTGACTCGCTTTGTGCAGTTTCTTTTTGCTGAAAGATCAGAAATTCCTGACCTTGATGAAATCTGACTTGATGATCTCATTGAATATTGTGAGTTTTTGGAGACTGCTGAATTCACACGAGGTCGTTGATACTGAAAAAAGATACATCTTTCACACAACACACAGGTCGCTCATCAGCATTGTCTTCAGAAATTTTTCAAGCGATGCTATGTCTCAAGGATGATGAATTCTGAAATATATCACATTCCAGTTGCAAGATTCAAAAAGACTGAGCTTTCATATCTTTCACACGATGAAGTTGAACAGTTTTTTGATATCACAAAAACATCAAGAGATCCTATCAAGAGAGTGAGAGATGAGCTTTTGTTCAGAATAGCATATTTCACAGGATTGAGAAAAACAGAAATTCTGAATCTGACCTTTGAGCAAATTCTCGAAGATGGTCAATTTCAGATTCAATGAAAGATGGATAAAAAGAGAACTGTCTTTTTTGATGATGAGTCAAAAATCAAACAGCTTGCTCTTGAGTTGAAATATCTATACATCAAAAACGAATCAAAGAGAAAAATCACGGAGGAGAAAGACTATGTGTTTCTTGTGACTGCTTGACAGTCTCGAGGACTGAAACTCTGAAGATGATGAGTCTATGTGTTGCTTGATGAATATAAAAGAAAACTCTGAATCAATAGAAGGCTCACTCTTCACTCATTCAGACACACATTCGCAACAACTCTATTGAATAACGGAGCAGATCTCAGAGAGGTTCAACTATTGCTGTGACATCAAAGCATTGCTTCAACTCAGGTCTATACTCACATTTCAGTTGATAGATTGAGAAATTGTGCTGCTTTGTTGCATCTATAAAATGAAAAGTAAGAGCAGACAAGAACTTGAAAAGCTCACGAAACGAACAAAAACGAACAAAAACGAACAAAAACGAGCAAAATATTTTTTTGAATAATTCTCCTACTTTTTAATTCATAAATCTCACGAAACGAACAAATTTTTGAAAAAATCGACACATAATATTATATATATAATATATAAATATATTATAATTAAATAATAATATA
>JAZLDP010000198.1:0-1666 GCA_045614835.1 Clostridia bacterium
CCTATTACAACACTTTCATTTGCAGGTTCATCAATACTTCTTCTACTGTAATTACGAGTATCGAAAATATATCCTTGTTCTTCACACACAAGAGCAAAACAACCATCTAATATTGCTTCAATAATTTTATCCTTATCCGTAGTAACCTTTATATCTATATGATATATCTTACCTTCAGTAATTAACTTCTGTAAATCTGTTGTGTTATTTACACTTGCTAGATTATTTGCTAAAGGTTTTAGTATTTCTTCATCGATAATCTGCATATTAATTAACATGTTAAAGTACAATTTATATATTTCTAAACCGCTTGGTTCACTTACTATTTTTTGAACAACAAAATCTGAACAGTTAGAAAAATCGTTTTGCAAACTCTCCATTAACATAGATTTTGTTTCTTGTTTCTTTTTACTAAACTGCATAATTTCACCTAAATATATTATTTACTAAATATTTCTAGGTATACAAAGCAAAACAAAAAAGAGCACAATGTGCTCTTTTTTGTTTCTGTTTTGTTTATTACTCTACATTTACACCTTTGTTTAACTGTGATTTACCAAGAGTGTACAGCACAACTAGATATATGCTATATGCCATCGTTGCAACATACATTAAAGTTTTAAGTGAAAGTATATCTATTTGTTCTGTTGTATTAATTAGGTTCATAACAGCCGGATCAAATACTCCATAAATAAATATAACTACTAGCGTTAATACTTGAAATACCGCATATAACACAAAGCTAGTTATTATACTTTTTGCCATTTTTCTTTGATTAGCTCTATGACCTATTACTATTCCTACAAAACCAATAAAAAGTATGAACAGTATTTCCACAAATACTAATAAAGAAACTACTAATAAAAAGTTTAGTACTGTTGTGTTGTATGTTGTTGCTGCAACCTCTAACAAAGCTTTAACAGCTTGCATATTTGCTTCAGAATAATAACAGATAAATACACAGCCTATCGTTACAATTGTAGTTGTAAACACACTAACTATTCCTGCTATAACCTTTGATGCAAATATTGTTTTCTTCTCTAACGGAAGTGTATGCGTTAAGTATGATTCATCTTTATACACACTAACAACAAATCCACCCCATAGTCTCATAAGACAATTTACAAGTGCACTCACCGCCATAGAAATACCAGTTCCTATAGATATTTTAGATACAATATCTAATAGCATTGAGTTTTGTACTTCTGCAAGTAATCTTCCTACTCCAGAGAAAATAAAAGCTAAAATATAGAAGATTACAACCAGTTTATATACCCATTTCAAATCGTATTTTAATAATTTGCCTAACATTTGAAATACCTCCTAAAGATTTCATCTATTGATGCATTTTCTTTGTTTCTCAATTCATCTGCTGATGAAGTTAATACTATCTTACCTTTGTCTATAAATATTACTTCATCTAAAATTCTTTCAATATCTGAAATTAAGTGTGTAGAAATTATTACAGATGCACCTTCAGAAAAATTAGAAAGTATTGTATCTAGTATATAATCTCTCGTTGCAGGATCTACTCCACCTAGAGGTTCATCTAGTATATATAACTTTGCATCTCTACTCATTACAAGTATTAATTGAAGTTTTTCTTGCATACCTTTAGACATTTTAGAAATCTTTGTGTTTTCATCTAAGTCTAAATCTTTTAATA
>JAZLDP010000199.1:0-8604 GCA_045614835.1 Clostridia bacterium
AATTCTATCTTGATTAAGCACACAAAAAGGACCTGTGATATAAAAGCTGATATTAGGATATTTATTTTTAATTTCCCTAAACAACTCTATACCATAGTTAAAATCTTTGTAGTTAGCTTTGTAAACTATCACATCATATTCTTCGACACCCTCAAACGCTTTCATATTAACAGCATAGTCGTTTGTATGAAGTAGTCGTATCTCAGTAGAATAACCATTATCCAAAAGATATTTAGATGCTTTTCCTACCGAAAAAGAACAAGCTGATTGAGAGAATAAACTTCTAAAATAATAAAAAATAACTTTCTTCATATTACTTACCTACATATAGCTAGTTTGCAATCCTTGCATATTCCTGGTGCTGAGTACTCTTCAGAGAACAATGCCGTCCTCAACGCATTATATTTATCTCCGTTCCAAATCTCTGAAATAGTATTGTTATTCAAGTTGCCACAAACACAGGTATGCGACCAGTCTTGACAACAGAAGATAACTCTACCATCACAAAGAAGATGTAATCTCTCGGTTGGTCTATTCTGCTCACAACCAATTACATCATCTCTATGAAACTCATTACTTCTACCACTGACATTTTTTGCCCTGTCCAAAAATCCCCATCTATTGAACTCGAAGCCCAAATTATCTGCTAACTCTTTCATACTAACAAACTCTTGTTCATCAATATCACCAGTATCAATCATAACAATACCAATAGTTGTAGCAGTGCCTTTGAATACCTCACTTAAGTTTTGCAAAGCCACAAAAGCCTTATCCCTATTAGCGGTAGGCATCATTCTTTTATAGGTTTCTGGCGAAAAGCCAAAAACACTCGCACGGATTTCTGTTACACCAATTTCTCTTAGTTCTAACATTTTCTCTTTAGTAAAGAACATAAGGTTGGTAGAAATTTCAATTTCAGCTTCAGGATTAGCCTCTCTTATTCTACGAACTCTAGACACAAAGTCTTCTTGCAAAAAAGGTTCGTTATTAAGATATGGGATTATCCTTTCAATCGGTTGTCCCTTAATATCTTCAATAAACTTATCGAACAATTCGTCAGACATTTGGTTAGGTGCGTAATTCATTGATTTGTAAGGACAAATACTACAATTAGCATTACATAGATTATGAAATTGTACTTCGATTACTTTTGGATAATCTCTCATTATTAATCTCCTAGCATTTTAATATAAGCCACGCTTAGTTCTTAGGTCAAACAACGCAGCCAAGAAACTCTCGTAGTATGGAATAAATTGACCATTTTTTCTTAATTCTAAAATTTCTTCTTTAGTTGCCCATCTAGCAGCCTGAACTTCATCTTCTTGTAGAGTTAAAGAATTAACATCAACATCTTGCTCAATAAAGTAGAAATCATCAAAGCCATTATCGAAGTTAATTGTAAAGTATGGTCTATTCTCGGTAAAGTCATAATCTATACCCAATTCTTCAAGTAGTTCTCTATGAGCACTCTCCTTGCTTGTCTCTCCAGCAATTGAGCAACCACCAAGAGTAATATCCCACATATTAGGCCAAGATTTTTTGAAAGATTGTCTTTGTTGAATTAACATCTCTCCCTTTGAATTGAAGATACAAATGTGAACAACCATTCTGTTCTGACCTTTTTCACATTTTTGTCCTCTCTCTAAAACCTTGCCAATAAGCACTCTATCATCATTGTACAAATCAAATTTTTCCATATTAAAACTCTCCTATGTGTTTTTCTTTATTATATAAACTATCTGATTTTTAGTCAAGTTTAGAAACCACGAAAATTTATAGCAATCAAGCATTTTATTTGCCTAAATACGACAAATAAAATATACTTATAATATAAGTGATTTTACAGAGGAAAAATTAACAACAATGAGTAATTTCAAAACCAAAGAAATTAATAACCAATACGAGCCTATCCGACTAGAAAATATGCTTAAAGATAACGAACAAGTATTATTTTCCGAAAGGCCAGATAAAAAGTCTTATTTCTCGTTTCATTTCTTTAAGGGACTACCTCTAATAGTTATTAATTTTTGTTTTTGCTCATTTATATTTTTTATCCTCGCTTTAGCTGGTGCAGTAACCGAAAGTCTAATTTCAGGGATTATAGTAATTCTTGTATATACTATAACACTAACTCCTTTGTGGGTATGGCTAGGAAACTTGATTATCGTTATGAAAAACTTCAGCGACACTGAATATCTAATAACAAACCAACGAGTTCTTATTAAAAATGGAAATCAAGAAAAAAATATTAAAATAATCGACAATCCTGAAATTATTAATGTAAAAGTATATCTAAACAAAACTGATGAACAATACAAAACTGGACAAATAAAACTAGCAACTTATACTCATTGGTTCCACCTATATAGCCTTGCTAATTACCACAATATAGGCAAACACTTCGAGAGAATTTGTGCAATCAATGAAGAAAACTCAAAACCCTACAATACCCAAACAGATTATTAAAAGGAAGAATATATGGACAGAAAATTCAAAGAAAAATATTTTGATGCCAACAACACAACAGCAACTCCTATTAAAGATGCACTAGAAGGCTCTGATAATCCTGCTTCGATATATAAACCAAATAAGAAAGCATTTGTACTATCTCGCACAATAAAAATGTTACCTATTGCTATTATTTGGATATTATTTGATACTTTTGCATTAATATTGATGACTTCTAACGAAATGCTAAAAGGAGAAACTTTTTTAATTGTCGTAATAATAGCATTTGCCATTATTCATTTAATTCCAGTATGGATATGGATATTCAACATTATCAAAGCCCTAAAGCAAGTAAAATATGAAGAATACTCGCTAACTACAGATACTATCGTTGTTAAAACTGGGGATAGCGCTGTTAATCTAAAACTAGTTAAGTATACTGATATTATTAGCGTAACCGTTAATAGAAGTTTAACCGATAAACTACTAAAGGTTGGAGATGTTGTTATAATAACCGATTACAGAGAAGTAACACTACACGACCTACCTAATTATAACGAAGTTGCAAACACTATTCACAAGAAATCTGTTGTTGCTTATGAGGAAGAAAGCTACGAAGAATATCCACCAGAAGAATAATAATTATTGAGGTACATATGAGCAATTTTATGCAAGAACAATATTCTCCGGAAGACGGACACCCTATTAACCCAAAAATTGAAGAGGTTCTATACCAAGACGAACAAATCGTAGAACACCTTATACCAGAGAAAAAGGCATACCTATATTCTCAACTTTTCTATAATTTTTTCTCTAATATAGCTTTATTATTAGTTAATATTCTATTTATTTTTATAGTTGTCAAGGCAGAAGTTTATACAACTAAGCCAGGAGCATTTATTATGCTTATGGTTTTCTTTTTCTTCACTTTATGGCCTATTTGGAATTGGATTTATAAAATAATCACCACCGTTCTAAAACTTAGATACGAAGAATATTACATAACAAATCAAAGAATTATTATTAAAACAGGTGGCAAAAGAACATTTTATCGTGGAATATATATCGACAACATTTACAATGTAAAAGTCAAAGTTAATCTTATCGATAAGCGTCTTAAGGTAGCAGACATTCTAATCTTTGCTAATCAAACCGATATTATTTATGGAGAACAACCTATAGTTAAAGAGATAAGACAACTAGTTTTATTTGACCAACGCTACCCACAAGAAATAATAGATTTAATCAAAGAACTTAAAGAAAATTTGTATCAAATTAATCAAAGAGGATAATCGTATGGCATTACACGAAACAACTCCAGTATATAGTATTAAAAGCGTACTATATAACAACGAAGAAATCATCTATTCTTGCAAACCAAATCCAAAAGCATTTTTCTTTTCACAACTATTCAAAATGTCTCCTTTTGTGCTAATCTGGCTATGTTTTGACCTATTTGCAATAGTTATGTCATTAACCGCTGAAAATGGAAGTGTTGGACTACTCTTTGCATTAATACCTTTCTTTGCAGTACACTTAACACCTGTTTGGATATGGCTATATGGATTTATTAAAGACATTAAGGAATGCAAACACACCGAATACGCAATAACCAACCAAAGACTTATTATCAAAGGCGGACAAAAAGTCAAAGATATAATACTTATCGACCTTGCAAAAATTCAAGCGTTAAATCTTCATATTGGATTTTTTGATGGTCTATTCAAAGTAGGAGATTTATATATCACAACCGACACAAAAATTTGTGTTGTGTTCGATATCAAAGAACCTAAAAAAGTAATGACAGAACTATGTCAACTAGCTCAAAATAAAAAAATTAAATTGTACGAAAACTCTAAACCAACATTCACTCTTTAATAATACTCCTACCATTGTCATAGTGCCCAGAAATACATAGAATATTGACAAAAACGGCTAAATGTGTTACTATTATTAAAATAGGAGGTGTGTTATGGCAAGTATTCCAAAATCCCTTAGACAAATGCAAGAAAACGAAGCTCGTTACAAAGAGCGTGAGAGAGAACTTATTGCAAAAATGAAAGCAAAAGGCCTTGATAAATTCTGGGTTGATAGAAGTTTTGATATTGAAAGTCTTGTTGAAAACGAAGACATATTCAAGGTTGGAGCAAGAGGTCCACAAAAAATGGCTATGCCTTTCTCAGACAGACAATTTGATACCTTCAGAGGAATGTCTAAAAAAGCAATTGGTAGCCCCATTATGATTAGTAATGGACCAAAACTTGTTCACGGCACATACCTTATGGGCAAGTCTGCGGGTAGACCAGTAATATTTGCATTTTCAATTGCTAAAGACAAGAATGAAAGATTCGCTTATAAGAACTTCAATATCAAACTTGATATGCTTGTTGGAGGCAAAGAGTGGTTACCTCTAGTTCGTTTTGATGGACTTGACAATCCTCACCCTAACTATATCGTAGATGGCAAGGTTGTTGCAGACACAGAAGAGGTAGAAACAACATCTAGTTGTCATATCCACCTTAATAATTCAGCCACTCAAGTATTAACTAGCGACCTAAGTTATACAACTGCTGTAGATGCTCCTAAAAGAATTGCATCTAAGGCTAAATCTAATGACCAGGCTTTCTTTAAGGCTGCCCTAGACTACACATTATCTCTTTGTGGAATGAGCAAAGAAATGTTAAGAAGCGAGAACAAAGATTACCTTATGGACTTTGGCAATTATTTATTTGATTACAATCAATAAGATTATGGAGAAACATTATGCAATTTTTAGATGCGTTACAATTAATTAGAAAACACTATAATACTCTTGAGCATTCAGAAGATATTGAGATAATCAAGATTAACAAATTATTAGATTTCTCAAACTTCTACTTTATAGCTTTGATTGACAATAATGGTCAAGCAATACTTTCTGATATGGGCAAAACAGGAGAATTAATTGAATTGCCAGTAGAACAATGGGCTTCTCTTGCAAGAGAGTATAATATTGATTATAGCAACTATACTCTATCCACGCCAATTAACGATATCAAAGACTTATACAATTTCATAACTCTACTTGATAGCGTTGCAAAAGACAATTAAAAACCACCACCTCTTAAATTTTTAAGAGGTGGTTTTTACATCTATAAAACACCTAAATAAAGCCCAAAAAGCACAACTATTGACACCAATTCACATATATGATATACTTATTATGGTGAAATCATATAGATGATTAAATGGGGAGATAATAAATTATGGAAATCAAAGAAAGAGTTAATCCTGAAAACTATAAAAATTTAGAAATGACTTTTAATATCGTTAAATATCCACACTTAAAAAGTGTTGCTGGAAGAGTGTCTAGAGTTCTTACACATTGTCAAAAAGCATTAGACCCAAGTGAAACAGAATTACACGCACTACTACAAGACACAAAAGTTCAAACTGCAGAATTTATGGGATTCGTTGGTAATCAAGTTCTAGTAGGAACTGGCTATAGAGCGGCTGAACTTGTAACTTCTCAAATACCTTTTTCTTATAGAATTAATTCTCACTACAGAAAGATGACTAGAGAAGAAATATTCCAAACTGCATTTGACACAATGGGAGCTATGAAAAATTGCGTAACCAAAGAAATGGGAGTTCTTAGACACCCATCTGAACTAAAGAAAAATCATATCTCTATTAAAGCTTCAGACTATATCGAAGAGTATCAAAAAATGTTCGCATCAATGGATAATATCTATACATATTTTGAACCAACAGCCGAAGATACTCAAGACAAAACTTTATAAAAAAGAAAAGAACACATAGTCACTAACTTTTGAAACCAATAAAATAATTAAATAAAAAAAAGATAATGGGTTTGATTTCATTATCTTTTTTATTATGATATTATTATTTAATAGGAATTTGAATGAGTGTTATATAATCATCTTCACTTTCACAATCCCAACAGCCATTAACATAAACTTCTCTTGGCTTGTCAGCAATGGTATATCCCTTTTCTTTAATATAATTCATTGCAAATGCATAAACATCACGAAGTTTAGAATAAGAGCCTCTATGCTCAATACTTATTGCTTTTGTTTGAGGTATGGTTTTGAATTTAACATTTTTACTTTCTTTTCCCAACTCCTCAACAGCTTCCAAATATTCAATTTCTATATTATGTTCTTGGTACTCTGGTGCTTCATAGGTTACAAAGCAATAATCCTTACATTTGAGATTTGGATTATTCTCTCCACACTCTTGTCCTGCACTTAAAACAAACTCGAATAATTTTGACATGTCTTCGATTATTCCATGTTTATAATAAACTTTAATTTCTGGTAATACAATTTCCTTTGCTTGATACTTGTTCATAAATTCTCCTTTATCTACTTGTTTAATTAAATTTTTGATGAAGGAAAGATTTTTTTTGCTTTTGGATATTTCATTTTCTATTTCTCTTGACCTATTCAAAAGTGCATTCTTTATATCTGAACCATTAAATATTTCCTTGATTTCATTTATTGAAAAACCAAGTTCACGAAACTCTAATATTCTTACAAGTTTGTTAAAGTCTTCCATAGAGTAATATCTATATCCATTATCTTCAACAAAACTTGGCTTAAATAGGTCGGCTTCATCATAATATCTTAAGGTCCTTATACTTGTCTTTGCAAGTTTAGAAAATTCACCAATAAAAAACATATCTTTTCTCCTTATAAACATATCTTAAAGTATCTCGTAACGAGAGAGTCAAGCAAATTTTGTAAATACTAAAAATAATTATAACATAATTTTCATAGATTTTTAATTGTTATATAAAAATGGCACTGAGATATGTGCTTGTCTTGATACAAGTGGTGTCGCTACGCTCCGACAGACAAGCACACTATAAAATTAAACAAATGAAAGAAAAGAGCACATAGTTTATATGTGTTCTTTTTTTATTCCAAAATTCAAATATCTAATTTATCTTATAAGCAATTATTTTGTGTAATCGGTATGCTCATAGTGTAGAAGTTCGTGGATAAGTTTATGGTCGCCTTTGAATAGTTCTTTGTAAACTTTTGCAACCCCTTTGTTCTCTCCTGCCTCTTTGAACTTCATATTGCCATCTGCTTTGTAGATTGCTTCTGCTCTCTTCTTAGCAACTTCAGTTGCTGAGATTTCTTTGTAATCTACGAAACTTTGACCGCCACCGTTTACACAACCGCCTGGACAAGCCATTACCTCAACGAAGTCGTATTGTTTCTTACCGCTAACAATATCGTCCATAACAACTTTTGCATTAGCAAGACCATGAACGATTGCTAGACGAACTTTCTTACTACCTATACTAACTGTAACTTCCTTAATACCTTGTGAATTTCTAACATCACTAACAATGTTTTGTTTCTTACCAGTTAGTTTATGTACAGCATATCTAAGGGCAGCTTCAGTAACACCTCCAGTAACACCGAAGATTAAAGCTCCACCTGTATACTCGCCAAATGGGTCATCAAACTTGCTGTCTTCTAGAGAATTGAAATCAATACCCTTTAGTCTAATTAGTTCGCCAAGTTCTCTTGTAGTAATACTTTCAGATAGTACACCATGAGCAATAATTTCTCTCTTCTTAGCTGTACAAGGCATAACAGATACGATTTCAACCTTCTTGCCTTGTTGTTCAAAATAATACTTAGCGATTGATGCTAACATTTCATTTGGAGATTTGCTTGAAGACAAGTTCTTCTCTAAATCTGGATAATTCTTTTGAACATAATTAAACCAAGCTGGACAACAACTTGTGAATAATGGGTATTTGTCCCCACTCTCTAAATGCTCAATTAACTCTTGTGCCTCTTCTACTATTGTAAAGTCTGCACCCATATTAACATCAAATACATAATCAAAGCCACATGCTTTAAGAGCAGAAACCATTTTGCCTTCGGCAAAAGTTCCAATCTTAGCACCAAACTCTTCTGCAATAGATACCCTAACTGCAGGAGCAACTTGTGCAATCTTCACAACATCTTTCTTGTCTAAAATATCTAGAACAGAAGACAAATTATTTTTCTGAGTTAATGCACCTGTTGGACAAACAAGAACACATTGTCCACAACCCACACAAGAAGATTCTTGCATGCATCTATCAAAGCTTGCACCAACTTTTGTCTCAAATCCACGATTAATCTTAGT
>JAZLDP010000200.1:0-3422 GCA_045614835.1 Clostridia bacterium
AGTTACTATTACAACCAATTCCAATTTAAAACTCGCAACAACCGGCAATATAAATAGCACACAAAATAACGAAAACAATACCACAACTTATTCAATCAAAGCATTAGCGGTTAGAGATTTCGCTTTCGTACTTTCTGACAAGTTCAATATAGTTTCTGACAAGATTGATGACACAATAGTCAATTATTACTATTATAATAACCAATACCCTACTGAATGTTTAAAAGCAGGACTTGATAGTATTGCTACTTTCAATAGACTATTCGGCAAGTATCCATATAGCGTTATTAATATTGTAGAAACCAACTTTGTTCACGGAGGAATGGAATACCCTAACTTAGTTATGATTAGCGATGCAGTTGATATCCAAAGTGATTATATCAATGTAATCGTACACGAAGTTGCTCATCAATGGTGGTATGGATTAGTAGGTAATAATGAAGTTGATTTTGGTTGGTTAGATGAGGGACTGACCGAGTACTCAACACTACTATTCTACGAAGAAAATCCAGGGTATAATGTAGACACAAACACACTAATCAAAAACACAACAAATAGCTTCGCAACCTTTGTCGAAGTTTATACAAAAGTATTTGGAGGGGTCGACACTTCTATGAATAGAGCTCTTAACGAATACACCAACGAAAACGAATATGTTTATATTGCTTATGTAAAAGGTATGCTATTGTTCGACAGCCTTAGAGAAGTGATGGGAGAAGAGAAATTTATATCAGCACTGCAACACTACTTTGAACACAACAAATTCCACAACTCCACACCAGATAGATTAATTGATGCTTTCGAAAAATCGAGCGGTCAGAAACTCACCGAACTATTCGAAAGTTGGATTAATGGCAAAGTAAAAATCATAGCAGTCAAATAAACTATTTGCAGCGGACCGATACCCCTCCTCTCCATAACAACACTCCATTTACCTTTACAAATTTTACTAAAACAATATTAAAAATTTTTTAAATTGATATACATAATTATTGTTCAACTTGCTCATAATAAAAATAAGATAAGGTAATGATTTGAAATTTGTTTACAAATCTTAAAAAAATCATTTCTTATCTTCTGACGAGTACTATAGAGTGGGATATTGCTTCCCACTCTTTCTCGTTGTAATTTAAGCCCAATTTATAATAATCTTTATTTCTAAAAATTACTCTAAAACCGACAATTATTCTTGCAATCACCAGTAATTTAATATATAATATAAAATGTTTATAAAAGCGAGAAGAAATGTTGTATACTAGATAACATTTCGAAATCATACTCGCTAGAAAATTTAAAGGTGATATTTATGAAAACAGATTTAGTCAAAATTACAAAAGACCTAGAAGCATACAAAGACCAAGTCGTTACAGTTGGCGGTTGGGTTCGTTCAACTAGAGATAGCAAGACTTTTGGTTTTATCGACCTTAATGATGGTACAACTTTCAAAGGGGCACAAATTGTTGTTAATAACACCCTTGAGAATTTCGAACAAGTTGTTAAACTTAATACAGGTTCTTCAATTATTGTTACTGGAAAATTAATCTTAACTCCAGAGAACAAACAACCTTATGAAATCGTTGCTGACAAAATCGAAGTTTGTTCTGCTACAGATGAAACATACCCAATCCAAAAGAAAAGACAAACAGTTGAATTCCTAAGAGAAAATGCATACCTTAGAGGTAGAACAAACCTATTCAATGCAGTATTCAGAGTTAGAAATGCTTGTGCATTTGCAATCCACAGTTTCTTCCAAGGCGAGAACTTTATGTATGTAAATACTCCAATCATCACTTGTGCCGACTGTGAAGGTGGTAGTGATGTATTCAGAGTAACTACACACAACTTCTATGATGCAGAAGAGATGAAAACAGCAACTCCAGAGACTGACTTCTTCGGTAAAAATGTATTCCTTTGTCCAACTGGCCAATTAGAAGCAGAGGCATTTGCTCTAGCATTTAGCAAAGTATACACATTTGGTCCTACTTTTAGGTCTGAGAATAGCAACACCGCTAGACACGCAAGTGAATTCTGGATGATTGAACCAGAAATGGCTTTCTGTGATTTAAAAGGCGATATGGAAATAATGGAGAAGATGATTAAATATATCATCAACTATGTATTCAAAACTTGCAAACCAGAACTAGAATTCTTAGACCAATTCGTTGAAAAGGGTCTAATTGACAAACTTCAATCAGTAGTTTCTAACGACTTTGCTCATTGTACTTATACAGACGCTATCGAACTTCTTAAAAAGAACAATGATAAATTCGAATTCAAAGTTGAATGGGGTATTGACCTACAAAGCGAACATGAAAGATACCTTTGCGAAACAGTATTCAAAAAGCCTGTATTCGTAACAGACTATCCAGTAGACATCAAAGCATTCTATATGCGTATGAATGATGATGGCAAAACTGTTGCTGCGTGTGACCTACTTGCTCCTGGAATTGGTGAAATTAACGGTGGTAGCCAAAGAGAAGAAAGATATGATGTATTACTTGAGAAAATCCACAAGTTCAATCTAAAACCTGAAGACTACAGCTGGTACTTAAACCTAAGAAAATATGGCTCAGTTGTTCATAGCGGATTTGGTCTTGGTTTTGATAGAATTCTTATGTATATTACTGGTATTTCAAATATCAGAGATGCACAATTCTGCCCAAGAACTCCAAAGAACTGCATTTTCTAAAAACAATACAAACAAAAAAGAAGTAAGCATTACAAAAGCTTACTTCTTTTTTATAGAAATTATATATTTATTACAATACCAGCATCAATTATCTTATTTAAACAAATAGACACATATTTGATACTATTATTATCGTTCTGAGTATATAGATATAAACAATCGTTAAGTTTCAGTCTAATATTATCACTATCTTCCACTACCTCTTCATTTAATATCATACTACCAATGTTTTTTGATACATTCAATAACCTTATATCTACATAATCACTTTCTGCATTAACAATCTTTAATCCCGCTATATTTTCCACCTCTTCAATGTCTTCTAAGTTATAATTCAAAACCTGTCCAATCATCAAAAAATCTCTCATACATTTTTTACATTCTTTTACCTTATCAACCATATTATATTGGTTTAAAATCAAATCTTCGCAATAATGCTCAATAGTCAAACTAATTCTTATCATACATTTTCACCACTTATTATTTCTAGAAATCTAACGGACTGATTAATACACTCTTTACCATTAAAAGCAAGAATTTGCCCCTCAACCAATTCAAAAACCTCTGAAGACACTTCTGAAAAATTATCAACACTTGTAATTAAACTAAACTTCCCCTTTTCCTTCCAAGTATCAAAGTCTTCAATCTTTATAATCAATTTATTAGAGTTGCTATCTATATCAACAATTGTAATCTCCACACCTTCCGCATACAGTCCACCGAAAATGTTCTT
>JAZLDP010000201.1:0-10567 GCA_045614835.1 Clostridia bacterium
GAGAATATTGCTAAAGAATATTTGAAAAATCAAGGGTATAGAATTGTTAAAACCAACTTTAAGAATTCTATTGGAGAATTAGATGTAATTGCTTATGATGGTGATGTGCTGGTTTTTGTAGAGGTGAAATATCGAAAAACAGCAAAGTTCGGACTTCCAAGAGAGGTTGTAAACCAAATTAAACAAAATAAAATTAGATTGGTTGCAACAAGTTATATAAAGAAATATAAACTATTCGATAAGCCCTGTAGATTTGATGTTGTAGAGATTCTAGATAATGAAATTACACTCATTAAAGAGGCGTTTTTGTAATCAGAATTATTTTTGATGGCATATTTAGACAAAATATGACGTAAACTATAAAGAAAATTTATTAAATTTTATTTACAAAAAATAGCTAATAAGTTTTCAAATAAAAAAATAAATGTATGAAAATTTTTAAATTTTTATTCGGTTAAAATTGAACAAAAAACCAAAGAAAAACACTAAATTTAAAGAAAAATAAAAAAATTAATCAAAACACTTGCATTTTGACATAATGTATGATAATATGTATTATGACTTCGGATGTTCCTCTGGAAAGGGACACTTTTGTATGAACATTTAGTATGATAGGAGGTAAAGTCAATGACACTTATTGAAGCACTTGAAAGAGAAAATTTAAAACCAGAAATCCCTGAATTTAATGTGGGAGATACTGTTAGAGTTCATAATAAGATTGTTGAAGGTACTAGAGAAAGAATTCAAATTTTCGAAGGTATCGTAATTTCTAGAAAGAATTCTAGTGTTAGAGAAACATTCACAGTAAGAAGAATTTCATTTGGTGTTGGCGTAGAGAAAACTTTCCCAGTTCACTCTCCACGTATCGATAAGATTGAAGTAGTTAAGAAAGGTAAAGTTAGAAGAGCTAAATTATACTATCTTAAAGATTTATCTGGTAAGGCTGCTAAAATCAAAGAGAAGAGATAATAACCAATTAATTTTTAAAAAAGGCATATCACAAGTGATATGTTTTTTTTTGCTTTGATATGAAAATTTCTTGTGCAGTGTAGAGTATGTTATGTTTTTATAACTATTTATGTATGTGCATAGTATTATTGGATATTTTTAACTTGTCTGAAATAATATTTGGGAGCATTAATTTATATGTAAAAATTGAAATTTGTCGATTTTTTATATTTTTTGTTGTAAAATATTGTAAAATGTTGTACAATTTTTGAACAATATGTAAAATTGTTTGCAAAAAATGGTAAAAATTGGTAAAATATTTTTGTTGTCTTGGTGGAGCATCACAATAACACTAGGAGTGCTTATGAAAAAGATTAATGACAAAAAAGAGTTGCCTTGTATTATTTTTTCGAATAATAGGAGTTTTGCATATAAACTTAGATTAAAACTTAATGATTTGGGAATTAAAACAGAATATAAAGATAGATTTTCTCAGCTATTAGATTTTGTAATTGAAAACAGTGAAGGAATGGTATTTGTGTCAACAAAATCAAAAAGGTGTAAGGATTATATTGAGAAATATGCTGCTTCTCAAGCTGGTAGAAACTTGTCTTTTGTATTTTTAGAAGATGAAAATGAATTGGAATATTGTAGTGATAATTGCTTTTCGTTCACAACAAGTTATGACAAAATTCAAGAAGTTTTGCCAAGTATTTTTGCAAAATCAAATACTAGAAAATATATAACACCAAGTGTTTCTCCTGAAGAGATAGACAAATACTTATCTATTGTGTTAAAAAGTTTTAGGGTGTCTGCTCAGCATCTTGGTTATTATTATATTAAAGATTGTGTACAATTACTTAGTAGTGATAACAAAGATGATTATACTTCTATTAAAGATGTGTATAAGACTATTGCTACTAAATATAACAAACTTACTTCTAGTATAGAGAAGTCGATTAGAGTTTGTATAAACAAGTCATATCAAAAAGCAAATGATATATATGATAGTGTTTTTGATAGTGAAAAAGTATCTAATTTGAGTTTTATTAATTTCTTGGTTGAGAAGACAAAAGAAATTAGTATGGTTGCATCTACAGACGAATAAGTTTGTAGATTTTTTTGTGTTTAAATTTGTCTAAAATGGTCTAAAATTGAAGAAATTTTAATATAAATTTTTTGAGAAAATATATTCAAAAAGGTGTATATTTGAAAGAAAAATTTCTACAATTCAAAGACCAAATCAAACTAAGTTTATTGAAGATTTTGAATTATCACAAAGGTTGGCTTGTGATATTTTTTGCTGTATTCTTACTTTCATTTATAACTGGAATAATGACTTGTGTGCATTATTTAGATGTTGTTACATATGAGAATTTAATCAATGAATATCTTATTAAATTATTAACGAAAGATAGCACCTATTTAACTTTTTTTCTTATGATGCTGTTATGGTTTTGTGTTGTAACAATTGCTTGTGTTTTATTAACAAAGAATTTATTTTTTGTAATTGTGGACATTGTAATTCTTGGACTAATGGCATATATTTGGGGATTTGATTTGTGTATTATAGTAATGACATTAGGTCTTGTAGGTGTGATATATGGAGTGCTACTTTTAGGTGTCTTGGGGCTTTTAATTTTTTTCGTAATTGTACTTGTTTTGTCAGTGGCTTGTAAGAAGTTTTTTATTAAAAAAAATATATGTGATAGTGAAGTCAAGAGGGATTATTTTAGGTTGTTTTTAGTGTTGATTTTTTGTGGAACTGCTGTGTTATTTGTGATGAGCTTGTTGTTTTCTTCTATACATATATTTGTAATTGTAGATTGATTTGTTAGATTAATTTAAAAAATTGTGCTAAACTAATGAAAAGGAGTGTAGAAAATGGAGAAGAACACAAAGTCAAAAAGGTTTAACTTTGGCAAAATCATAATAGCTTTGCTACTATGCTTGTTTTGTTCTTTGTCTTTCGTAGGCTGTATTGGGCGTATGGGCAGAGGTGGTAGCAGTTCTAATAGTGGTGCTGGTTCTAACACTGGCTCTGGAAGTGGTTCTGGTTCTGGAAGTGGTGGCACTGAGGAAGATGACCCAGAAACCCCAGAAGATAGTGGTCCTAGCATTGAAAACTTCAATGATGTGTTCTTAGGTGCTATTGGAGTATATGAAATAGATGGCTCTGAGGAAGTTTTCTACGATAAACATACAGGCAAATTAGTTTCCTATAACAATCTTGTAGAAAGACAATTTGATGTAATGGCAACATATATTTATAACACTCTTAATAGAATTTATGGTCTTGATTCAACTAGTGCATCTTTCTCATTCTCTAATTTTGGAGATAGCAAGACACTTCAATACAACCAACTAATTTCCAAAAATGCTAACCAAAAGATTATTGCAGGTTTCTCTACAGGTGAATTAGAGAACAAAGAGTATTTAAATTATAAAAATGCAATTAGAGGTGGATATAAATTAAATGTTGTTGATAATGGTGATGAAACATATACTTTAACTTATGACACAAGTGTTAATCTAACCGATAATGCTTGGAAAGGTGCTGATTATTTCAATAAAGACCGAATTAAGAAAACTTTAGGTTATATATATAATAATCCGCAACAAGTTGCTGCACCTAATTCAGAATTAACATTTAATAGTGATGGTGCGTTAAAGAATTATTATGCCAATAACTTTGCAATAAATAATGTGGAGATTGAGTCTTTTGATTTTAAAACAATTAACACTTTAGGAATATCTAACAAATTTATCTGGAATGTTGCATATTACCTTGGTTTTAGTATGATAGGTGCAACTAATATGGATGCATCAATTAATAACTTTAATACTGTATTCACTAATTCAAAAATAACTAAGCTTTCTGCTTCTAACTTTAGTACATTACCACAATCCTTAGAGAAGTATAAAGGTTATAACTTAGTACTTGCAGATTTGTTGTCTGATATTATGAATTTAAATATTAAATCAAATACAGAAATATCTGTTGCTAACAAAACACCGGAGAATACTTGTTTCCCAGAACTTAAGAAAGAGATGTATATCTATTACGATAAAATTGACGACCTTTGTGATGCTAATAATGACGATATGAATGCTGAGGGCGGTAGTGATGAAGACTACGACTTTAGTGATGAAGAAGGCGAAGATTTTGATGAAAGCGCTATGGATAATATTGATGTAGGAACACCTTTCAAATTAAAGAGGGCTTTGTTAGTTCCAAAGATTGATATTAGCAAAAATAATATTAGTTCATTCGCAATAACAGGACTGCTACTTGGATATCAAGCAGAAGAAGAGGGAACTTACAAAGTTGAACTATCAATTGGTGGGCTAGATAAAGAAGGTAAGGAAATAAAACCTACAAGTGTTGCTATTGATGGTGGAACTAATATAGATGGCAAAAAAGTTATATATGATGAGACCTACAAATTCTCAGAAGACTTGGTAGATGTTTCTATTGAATTAGGAACTGAATTAAGTAATGTTGAGTTTGAAGGTGTTACTGATGTAGCGTCATTTATCGAGAACTCTTTTAGAAGTCAAACAAGAACAGTTAATTATGCAAGTGGCGGAAGTAAGACTATTGGTTTTGGATATCTAAATATATATAATGATATTTTCGATAGTGAAGGAAACTTCAAAGCAACCAAGAATATTCTTGAACTAAACTTTGACTACTACTCTAGTAGTGGAACTAAATTAACAGAAATACCTAGCACATATCTTATGTATTTCTATGTGTTCTAAAAAATTACACACCGAATAATTTCGGTGTGTTTTTTTGTACATAAAATTACAATCTTAACACAAAATAAAAGTAATAAATGTGTTATAGAGGTAATTATGAAAAGATTAAGATTGTCTTTAATTTTGATACTACTAGTATGTACAATGATGGTTACAAATGTGTTTAGTACAACACAAGTTAATGCATTAAGTGGACACGATATTACAGCCAAAGGTTATGTGGTTATAGATAAAAATGGAAAAGTTCTGATGGATAAAAATATGAACGAAAAAAGAGAGGTTGCAAGTATATGTAAACTTATGACTACTCTACTTACCTTTGAAGAAATAGATAAAGGAAATCTAAGCCTTGATGATTATGTTGTTGCTAGTGAATATGCTTGTGCTGTAGAGGGAAGTCAGGCTTTTCTAGATGCTAATCAAGAGTACAAAGTTAGCGAATTGCTCAAGAGTGTAATCGTTGCATCTGCTAATGATAGTGCTATTGTTCTTGCCGAAAATATTGCTGGTAATGAGAAGTCTTTTGTTACTCTTATGAATGAAAGGGCTAAAGAGTTGGGTATGGAAAATACTCTATATGCTAATGCTACGGGGTTGTCTTGCGGTGCTATGCAACAATACAGTACTTGCCTAGATACAGCCATTATTTTGAATAAGGTTAGTGAGTATGATTTGTATGGGGAGTATTCTCAGATTTGGATGGATAAACTTACTCATCCTAGCGGAAGAGAAACTGAACTTGTTAATACTAATAGGTTAATTAAATACTATCCTTATTGTCGTACAGGCAAAACAGGCTTTACAGATGAGGCAGGTTATTGCCTATCTTCTACTGCATTTAAAGATGATTTGGAACTAACCTGTGTGGTTCTTGGAGCAAATAGTTCGGCTAATAGATTTACGGATAGTGTAGCTCTTTATTGTGATGCTTATTCTAATTTTTCTTGTGAAAAAATAATTGTTAAAGATGAAATTATTAGTAATAATATCAAAGTTGAAAAAGGTAAGGTTGATAAGATTGAAATCAAATATGCAGATGATTTTTATCTAACTGTAAACAAACGAAACAAAGAAAAATTTGAGATTGCATTTGATATGATTGATACTATAAAAGCTCCTATCAATGTCGGTGATAAAGTTGGCGTTGCTAAGGTTGTTGTAGAAGGTGAAGAGGTTGGTCGAATAAATCTAGTTTCTAACACAAAGGTTGATAAACAAAATTACAAAGATATAGTTAATAAGATTATTGACAAATTGCCAATTGTAAAATAAATAAAATAAAGCAGATAGTTTCTAATATCTGCTTTTTATTTGATTGTTTTTTATGATACACAAAAGTGATTAGAGAGTGCTTTTGTTTGGAAAATATTTTCTTTCTAGTAAATAGTTATCTAATATTATCTCTAATTATATAATATTTATATATAAAAATTAGGATAGGGTATTTACAAAGCGTTGTGCTTATGTTAAAATCAAATTCAATAATGAAAATTTTTGGGGGATAATATGGGAAAAGAAAGAATTGAAGAGATTATGAGAATGGGTTATAATAGTAAGCGTTGTTCAAAAGCTTCTGTATTCGAGGTGGAACTAGCTAAACTTATTACTGCTTGTACTATTATGCCAAAAATGAATATTGGTGTTGATTTCTTTACAGATGAGAATAAAGGGCTTAATGTGAAATTTTATTCTACAGCAGTTAGAGGTCGTGAGATTGAGCCAATTGATATTGAATTGGATAGAAGTTTGCAAAGAAGTTTTCAATTAACAACTGCAGTTTCTAGAATTCGTCAATATTTAAATAGTGAAGGTCTTTTGACTGAACAAGATTGTATGTCAAAAAATGATGATATTTTCTGGTCTGCATTAGATAATGTTTCTGCTAGAGCTAAGTTATCTCCAGATGGTCAAGCAGGGGTGGTTGATGTTGTTACAGATAAAGCACTTCAAATCAATACTCTTAGAAAAATGTTAAATGCAAAGAACAATCATCAAGTATCTGAATACGAGAGTGTTCTTACAACAATTCTTGGCTTTATGGACTTCTATACTAATAGTAATGAGCCTGAAAATCCATTATCTAGAATGAGTGTTAATGCTAGAACTTACTTCAATCAACTTGATGATTTTGAATGTATTAATAGAGCAATTAGAGATAATTGTGTTGGAGAGAAAGATATATATCTAAATGATTATATTTGTGCAAGAAATGCTCTAGAAGATAGAAAGGCAAGTTACCTAGGAGGATTGTATCAAACTACATTCAATGCTCCATTATTCCGTAGTAGTCAGATTAATGTTGGTGATGCTGATATTCTTGACCCAGCACTTAATGATACTATATTCTAATCTATTAAATTATAGATTTTGAACAATTTTAAGTTAATATAATAATTCTAATAACGGTTTTTTGACAAAAACCGTTATTTCTTTGCAAAAATCAACAAAATACTTTATAATAAAAGTATGGTAAATGTTGTAGAAGTAAAAACACGCAAACAAAGAAAACAGTTTGTTGATTTTCCTACTAAATTGTATAGCGGAAATGATTACTATGTTCATCCTTTAAGAGCAGATGAACTAGCTTTGTTTAGCGCTAAGAAAAATGTCAATTTTGACGAATGCGATATAGTATTTTATGTTGCCTACAAAGATAGGCAAGTTGTTGGTCGTATTTGTGGTATTATACAGAAAGTTTATAATGAGAAACATAAAGTGAAAATGGTTCGTTTCTCTAGATTTGATTGCATTGAGGACTTTGAAGTTGCGACTGCTCTTTTGGCTAAAGTAGAAGAGTGGGCAAAAATCAATGGTATGACAGCCGTTCACGGACCTCTTGGATTTAATGATATGGAGAGAGAGGGACTTCTTATTGATGGTTATGACCAGTTGGCAACTTTTGAGGAATTATATAATTATCCTTATTACAAAGAGTATCTAGAAAGACTAGGTTATGTTAAAGATGTAGATTATTTGTCTTTCAGAATTAAGCTACCTAAGACTACTGACCCTAGAGTAAAAAGAATTGGTCAAATGGTAATGAAAAAGTATGGTCTTAGTATTGCAACTGCGAAGAATAAAAAGTCATTTCTTAATAGATACAAAGACAAAATCTTTGACCTACTTGATGAGGCTTATGGTGATTTGTATGGAATGATACCATATAATGAAAAGATGCGTAAGCAAATACTACAACAATTCAATTCTTTTATTAAACTAAAATATATTGTGTGTGTTGTAGACCAGGAGGATAATTTAATTGCTTTCGGATTTGGACTACCATCACTTGCAAAGGCTGTTCAAAAATCAAAAGGCAAGTTGCTTCCTTTCGGTATATTCAGACTATTGAAGGCAATTCATAAAAATGATACCGCTGACTTTGGTTTGATTGGGGTAAAGAAAGAGTATAGAGGCAAGGGTATTCCTGCTATTATCCTTGACTATATTGTCGAGAATGCAAAGGAAGTGGGAGTAGATACTATTGAAACCAATCATTCGCTTGAAGAAAATCTTAATATTATCCAAACTTGGAAAAATTTTGATGATGTTAAACAACATAAGAGATATAGAATATTTATCAAAGAGTTGAACAAACAAAAGAAAACAGCAAAAACTTCTAAATCTAAAGTTGCTAAAAAGTCAAAGTCATCAACTAAAACTAAAAAATTAAAAACAACCAAAGCAACCAAATAGTTGATTATATAACAAACCTAGCTATGTAGTTAGGTTTGTTTTTTTTGTATTTGAAAGTTAAAAAAATAACACGATAATAATTTGAAATTTATATAATAATTTATTTGTCAAATATTGATTTTTTTTGTAATTTTAAATATAATATTAGAGTAAAATAAAAAATTAAGGAGATATATATGGATTGGCAAAAAATATGGAATAGTATTACATCATTCTTCACAGATAATTTCTGGAATATTGTAATATTCTTTGCTGCACTTGTTATTGGTATAGTATTTATTAAGATTACTCTTAATGTTATTAATAAAGTTATGTCAAAAACAAAAATCGAAAAAGTTACACAAGGCTTTTTATACCACGTAATTAAATTTGTAATGTATTTGATATTTATCTTGATATTGTTGAATATCATTGGTGTATCAGTTACTGGTATGTTAACAACCATCAGCGCTATGGTTCTTGCTGTAGGTATGGCATTACAAAACCTAATTACAAACGTTGCTAACGGTATTGTTATCGTTACAATGAGTATGTTCAAAAAGGGTGACTATATTGTAGTTTCTGGTGTAGAGGGTAGTATTGAAGATATTAATTTCTTATTCACAACTATCATTACTCCAGATAATAAGAAAATTACAATCCCTAACTCATCAATTCTTAACAACCCAGTTACTAACTATGGTGCTAGACCAGTTAGAAGAGTAGACTTCAACTTCGAAGTTGCTTATGAAAGTGATGTAGAACTTGTAAGATACATTATCTTAGATGTAATCAAGAGTAATGGTAAAGTTCACTTAGAGCCTAAAGCTCCATTCTGTAGATTAAAGACCTTAGAAGCTAGTGGAATTAAATTCTTCGCTAACTGTTGGGTTGATAGTGAGGACTACTGGGATGTATATTACTATGTAATGGAAAATGTATTTAATGAGTTCAAGAAAAATAATATTTCTATTCCTTATACTCAACTTGAGATTAGAGAAAGAAAAGACACAGTTGTTATGCCTGTAGTTGATACTCATCTAGAAAGAGAAGAAAAAGTTCGTAGCAGAAAAAGAAAAATGGACTTAGAGACTATGGACCTTCTTGCTGTATTTAATAAGAAAAAAGGTGCTTCTAAAAAGAAAGAAACAACTGAAAAAACTAAATCAAAATCTAAACTTACTCTAGGCAAGAAAAAGCCAAAAACCAACCTAGAGAAACAACTTGCAGAAGTAGAGAAAAAAGAATCTACAACTGAAGAAAAGAAAGAAGAAAAATAATATTTAAAAATAAAAAATCCCAATTAACTTTGGGATTTTTTGTTTGTATGAATAGTACTGCTTATAAGAGTTTAACTAGTCTGTTTTTGTGTAATTTTTGGTCCATTTACCCTTATATAACTTCTCTTTTTGCACTTTAAAATAATTTTGACTTTGCTAGGTGTATTTGTATAAACGAGTTCAAAAGGATGTAGTATTTTTAACTCTTTTTTCAATACATCAACAGTTTCTTTGTTTGGAGAAAGTAGTCCTGGTATTTGATAAGAGAAGTGATATAGTTTAATTTTGCAGAAGGTTTTTATAAGAACATATCTTGGTTCATTAATTGGAGAGAAGAATTCTCCAATAGTATCAAGAATAACCTTTTGTTCCTTTATATTATCCATTACTGCAACTATATCAATTGTCTTTTTTGTTTTGTTAGTTTTAAATTTTAGTTTTCCGCCAGTGGTTATTAGTTCGTTAATTTCGAGAGCGGATTTGATTTTTTTAGCAATATAAGGAATAAACAATCTAGGAACACCAAGTATTATTGTTCTAATAGTATAGAAGATTAGTAGCACTAATGCTCCTACTGATAGGCAATAAGAGATAAATCCTAAGAACTTAGATGTAAGTATATTAGGTATAACGAAAGATGTTGCAATATATATAAGTGCTAGAAGAAGAGTTGGTACAAAAATATTAAGTATTCCTAATTTAATTGGAGATAAAACTTTAGGGATAGATGCTTTCATATACATTATTCCAGATTTATTGCCAACATTCCATTTCTCTGCTAGGTCTTGTCTATTTCTAGCTAGTTCTTCCATAGCAAGGTTAACCTTGTTTACAGTTTCTTTTGTGTAACTATCTTTAAGTATAGATATCCTGCTTATTCCACTTTCAATACTCTTCTCGGT